>JAGLEK010000120.1 GCA_023145125.1 Bacteroidales bacterium
TTGGGCGTTAGGCATCAGTCACCAGGCGCCGGGCCGTTTTGTCGGATAAAGTTAAGTAATAAATATTAATCCGGCAATGCCCACCGCCCATCGCCCAAAAAAAACGCCCTCTCAAAATGGGAGGACGCTTCTTAATAGCTCAAACAATGTTAATCGTCATCTTTTTTCTTCTTTTTCTTTTTTTTGTCTTTCTCTTTATCCTTGTCATGGTCGTGGTCATGTTCCACTTCCTCTTCGGTTAGAATAATAACTTTCGTTTCCTTGACAACTTTAATGGATTCACCGTCGTCGCCTGTAGTCATTATGATCACAGTAGTGCTGTCGCTGTCCATTTTTTCCATGATGATATCATGGGTTATTTTTTCATTTCCATCACTGGTCCATATCATGATATCTTCATGTTTGCTGTCTCCTTCAGTACTCTTGATTGTATAGGTCACGACGGTATCTCCATCCTCGGTTTCAACCTCAACATTCATTGTCTTAGAAACGATTACTTTGTGTTCTCCATCGTGCTTTTCATGTTTGCAATCAGCAGATTGTAACATAATAGTGATTGTACTGTCTCCATCGATCTCACTCACCCAGATGTTCTCATTGCCTTCACCTCCGGTTTTTACCTCAACCACTACATTTTCACCATCGTCACTGTCAACAGAATAGAAATAAGCTGACTTGCTTGTTGGGGGTGATTTGATCATATATACCTTGGAACCTTCGTGAATATCAAGATCAATGTCCATTTCTTCCAATTTTTTCAGGAGTTCTTCATCATCGACCAGGGCTCCCCAATCCCCATCAAAGTCTTCATCAAGTACAAAAGTTGTATCAATACTAATATTGCCGTCATCTTCTTCAACAATTTTGATCTTAACAACTTTCTCTTCTTCTTTTTCCTCCTGGGCATTTGTCAGACTGAAGGTTAAACTTGCTATGATAAGCAGGATAATACTTTTCAGATACATCGTTCTGTTTTTTTTCATGGTGTGAATTTTCGTTTAACAATTGTACAGCAAAACTAAATATACCCGCTAAACGAGTGGTTAAAAGTAAGTTAAAAAAGGTTAAGGAAAGGTTAAAGAATAGAGGATAGAGAATAGAGAATAGAGAACAAGGAACAAGGAATAAGAATGAGAATAAGAATGGGGAAGGAAATTCGATATACGATATTTGATATACGATATTCGATATTCGATACTCGTTACTTGATATTCGATATTCATAATACCATTCAGGGATGCCTTATTTTGGTAAAGCAGATGCGTTAATACACAGTTAAAAAAGGTTAAGGAAAGGTTAAAGTTGTTATTTTCAATACATTATTTAATAATTTTGGGCTCATGAACAGGCGCTTATTCATATTTGTGGTCATTTTGATGGGGATCTCCATGGCCGGGATCATCCTCTTGCAGCTGTTCTGGATCCGCAATGCGATAAGCATACGTGAGGAACACTTCAATAAAACTGTTAACCTGGCACTGCGTGAAACCTCAGAAAAACTTGAATCGCATGAAAACATTCTTCTTTTAGATGAGAAGATCTACGATTACGGCAGGCCTTCGGTCAGGGCAGGTTTCATTCCCGACAGCAATACCAGCCAAAAGATACTGATCTATGGAGATTCTTCTCATTCTACCTCTTACAGCTATTCTCTTTCAACAGAAGGAAACTCCGATGTGTTTGTGGAGGTTTGGTCGGAAACAGATGATGACATTGGGGTAATTGAATATAAGCACGAGATAAGCGCTGATAGTATCAGGCATCATGTTTCACGTTTGAAAACTGACGTAAAGATCGATACCTTAAGCAAGGTCTTCACCCATGACATCATATATATTGGTGAAGGTAACGATACTATTGTTGAGGGATCCGACAAAGGATATATTATCATAAAAAAGGCCCAGAACCTCAATGAAGCCTTCATCAAGATGGCCTATGAGATCGTATCAACCCCAATTCCAATTGAAAAAAGGATTGACACTGCTGTTCTGCATGAGGTGCTGACAGGTGAGTTGTTCAACAAGGGCATCCACGCTCCTTATGAATTCGCGGTGATGCAGATCGACAGCCTCAGGTCCTTTCCGATCTGCTCCAAAGGATTTGATACCGAAGATATCGACAAAAAATATGTTGTAAGCATCTTCCCGAATGAGCTTCTTGATGAATCCAATTTGCTGATCGTGCAGTTTCCCGGCCGGAATATACACCTGCTGAAATCAATAGCCTGGACCCTTTCAGTCTCCCTTTTGCTCACTTTGATCATCCTGGCCACCTTTGCAATCACCATCTTCATGATCCTGCGCCAGAAAAAGCTCTCCGACATTAAATCTGATTTCATAAACAATATGACGCATGAGTTCAAAACCCCTATTGCCACTGTTTCCCTGGCAGTGGATTCGATAAATAATCCCAAAATCATTAAAGAAGAAAAAGAGGTAAGGTATTATACAGGTATTATCAGGGAAGAGATCCAGCGCATGAATAAGCAGGTGGAAAGCGTACTGAGGATGTCACTCCTTGACAAGCATGAGCTTGAATTTAACTTAATCGAGACAGATATACATGAGCTCATTGACCGGACAGTTTCCAAGGTAAGCCTGTTGCTGAATGAAAGGAATGGGAAAATAGAAGTAGATGCAAAAGCGGAAGATGCGCTTGTAAAGATCGATCCCGATCATTTTACAAATGCCCTGCTTAATCTGCTTGACAATGCCATCAAGTATTCGGAAGCTGAACCGCAAATCGTGATAAGCACAAGGAATATGGATGATGGGCTTACAATCAGCGTTAAAGACCATGGCATGGGCATGAGCAAAGAGGTTCAGCAAAAAATATTTGACAAGTTCTATAGAAAAAGCTCCGGGAACATACATAACATCAAGGGCTTTGGACTTGGCCTTAGTTATGTAAAAGCCATTGTGGAAGCGTTTGGAGGAAGCATCAGCGTGAAAAGCGAAACGGGAAAAGGCAGCACATTTAATATCTTCTTACCAAAAAAATGAGCGGCAACTTAAAAATATTCATGGTTGAGGATGACAAGAACTTCGGGGCTGTCATGAGATCCTACCTGAACATTCATGATTACGACGTTGAATGGGTGGATGACGGAGCCCTGGCCTTAGAGGCATTTGAAAACCAGTCTTTCGACCTCTGCATTCTGGATGTCATGCTCCCTCATGTTGATGGATTTACTATCGCTGCCGGGATCAGGAAAAAAGATGAACACATCCCGATCATATTCCTCACTGCCAAGACCTTAAAAAAAGACATCCTGGAAGGCTTCCGCCTCGGGGCCGATGACTATATCACCAAGCCTTTCGACTCAGAGGTATTGCTCATGAAGATCAAAGCCATCCTGAAAAGGAACAGCATGTTTAATTCAAACTCTGACCGGGATGAGTTTCAGGTTGGCAAATATCTTTTTAATGCATCCCTAAGAACCATCAGTTACGGAGCCGGTGAGCAAAAGCTTTCACCAAAGGAATCTGAGTTGCTCCGCATGCTTTGTATCCACATGAATAAGGTTTTGCCACGGGAGGAAGCCCTGAACAGCATATGGGGCGAAGACAGCTATTTCACCACCCGCAGCATGGATGTGTTCATGAGCAAGCTACGCAAGTACCTGAAAGACGATCCCACTGTCGAGATAGGTACGGTTCATGGAAGGGGATACATTCTGAAGTCAGATATCTGAAATCAGAAATCAGAAATTAGAAATTAATTCCGAATTCAGATATCGTTTTTCTGGTATCTGAGTTCCGGCGCTTGTTAACCATCCGGCCCTTTCAATAAACCCTTCTGGTTTGGAAAAGAGAATATTTGTATATTTATAGCTGAATATAAACCTAATGCATTATGAAAAATATCATTTCTGCTTTAATTCTTGCCATGTTCATGACAGGGACTACCTACTCCCAGGAAATATTATGGTCACGCAGTGAAAATGTGAACGACATTCTGGGAGGAGTGTTTTTGGGTAAGGATGCGAATAAAAACATCTATGTTGGCGCTACCGGAAACATTGGTATGTACGTGATCAAATATGATCAGAATGGCATGTCGCAATTTATTGCCGGCGTCGACACGGCAAGATATTTCTGTGGAATGATCGTGACGCCTGATGGAAAATCATTCCTCGCGGGTGGACGCGATCAGACACCAAACGGCAGGGATGGGGCCCTTCTTGCTTATGAATCCAATGGAACAGTAATTTATAACCAATATTACAATTTTGCTGATAAAATTGACAACTTCAAGGATCTTTTTGTTGATGACAACGAATATGCATATATCACAGGTACAGCCCGTGATGCCATTGAGACCTATGCCCTGACCATTAAGTATTCACCCTCAGGGGCACCTCAATGGATACAACACTATGGTAAAACACTGGATGAGTACAATGGCTTAAAGATAAACGTGAGTGCATCCGGAGATGTGTATGTGACGGGCAAGGTATTGGTAAACAGCACGCAGACCTGGGACGTATTTGTGCTCAAATATGATGCAAACGGCAACCTTCTTTTTGACATTCAATACAACATCGGGGGATATACAGAATGTATCCCGACATTTGCATTACTTGATGATGATGGAAATCTGTATGTTGGTGGGCGTCTCACCACTTTGCAGCAAGTTGCAGGATTTGTGATCAGGATTACCAATGGAAATTTGATCTGGACAAAAATTATCACCGGCCCAAACGATGGAGCGGCATTTATGGATGCTACATTTGATTTCGAAGGCAATATCATTATAGCTGGATCAAATGATCCTGGCGATGCATATTTTGCCAAGATCTCCCCGACTGGTGATCTTATCTTTGAAAAAACCTATAACGGGATTGGTAACGACATGGATTTTTTCATTAAGGTTATTACAAAAGATGAATTTATATATTTCTGTGGTATGACCACCGGAATCGGAACCGATTGGGATTACCTGGTATTTAAAGCCAATACCGATGGTGAAAAAATGTGGGAGACGCATTATAATGGCTCCGGATACGGAAAAGATTTGCCCTATGATATCGTGCTGGATAATGAAGATAACGTGATCGTAACAGGTACATCGGATGAACAGGGAGTACAGGTTTGCACCACCATTAAGTTTTCAAATTCCCTGGGTATTCAGGAGGATGATATTTCCGGAATAAAAACTCTCCAAATCTACCCCAACCCTGCCAATGCAATCCTTCACATTGATTATGAAACTGTAAGCACTAATGCTTCCTACACCATTAGTGATATTAGCGGTAGAATTTTGAGTACAGGAATCTTTAATAATACAAATCAGGGAATCGAAATTGCAAAGTATTCCAATGGCATTTATCTGCTCAGCATTCAAGATGGATCGAAGCGTTTCAATGCTAAGTTTGTTAAACATTAAGAAATACGATTATGAAAAAACTTCTTCTTTATGCAATTCTTGCAATGTTCATGACAGGCTTAACCCAATCCCAGGAATTATTGTGGTCGAACAGTGAGGATTTTAACGGCCTGTATACCGGCTCTTTTGTTAATACTGATGCTTATAATAACGTTTTTACAGGCGCCAAAGGAGCTGGCAAAATGTATGTGATCAAATATGATCAGGCCGGTGCTATACAATTCATCATCGGGGATGACAATACCAGTTCATTCCATAGTATGGTTATTAACAATGAGGGGAGTTCGTTCCTGGCAGGAAGCAGCTATCAAACCATGACAAAAACAGATGGGCTTATACATGCTTATGAGCCGGACGGAACAGAGCATTATACCCA
>JAGLEK010000121.1 GCA_023145125.1 Bacteroidales bacterium
ACATATCCTAATTATGAAAATCCGGCACCTGATGGCGTTTGGGCTTCTGCCAATAAGGTAGCAGACCTTAACCCGGACTGGTACCCTGTATTGCTTTTTAAAACAGATGATGCCTACTCCGGTAATTATGCTGCCAAGGCAGTAACGAATATTGCGGAAGGCATGCCATTGCTTGCCGGAAGCCTCTCAACCGGCGTATTTACCGTTAATCTTGAAAATCCATTGAAAAGCCTGATTACCGGTGTTCCATATAAATCACGTCCGGCCCGGTTCCAGGGGTATTATAAATACATGGGTGTAGATGGTGATTCTTGTGAGATAAGGACTACCCTGTCGTGTTGGAACCCTGCCACTAAAGAAAGAGACAAAATAGGAGAAGCTATTTTCCGTACAACAGACCTTGTTGCAGATTACCTCTTTTTTGATTTTGAGATCATATATTTCTCAGCAGACATACCGGATACACTAGACATGGTGTTTGCGGCAAGTGCAGGTGGGGAATACTTCCTTGGTGAAGCTGGAAGTACCCTTTATATAGACGATTTCACACTCATTTTTGAGTGATAAAAAAATAACGTTTATCTTTACCATCGAACAACTTATGAGACCAATTCTACTCACAGCCATAGTATTATGGTTATGTACAGGCATACTGCCGGCCCAGGAAATGGAATTTGGGCTTAAAGGCGGGCTGAACATTGGAACCCCTGTTGGAGCCTCTGAAAAAGGAGCTTCGGGCAGCCTGGGGGTTGGCCCGATGCTGGGCATGTATTTCGCCTATGATCTGGGCACAAAATGGTCCCTGCACGGAGAATTTCTGTATTCCTACAAGGGGTCAAAATTCCGGACACCGGTATCGGGTGATACCGTCTATAAATATAATACCATCACCCCGACAGACACTATTCCTTCAGAGGCGCATACAATTTACCGCGGCTGGGTTGATGGGAAATTTAACAATAAGTACATCGACATCCCGCTTTATGCATCCTATAAGCTAAGCCAGCGCTTTCTCCTGACATTTGGCGGGTATGTTTCATATCTGGTCGATGGAGAGAATACCGGTTCGGCCGACATCGAGGTCGGTGACCCCAACCACCCGTTTACCACGGTAACTGACGAACCTTTTGATCAAAGCAGTGAGTTGAATAGTTGGGATTATGGACTCTTGTTGGGGACAACCTATATGACCAAACGCAGAATCAATTTTGGTGTAAGCCTGACTACAGGCCTCAGGTCGATATATCGCAATAATTATAAATATATCGATGGCGTGGTTCGCAATGTTTATATGCAAACATTTATGCAATTCAACCTCGTGAAAAACAACGAGTAAGTTTACAATTTACAACAATGTTAGCTCCATGCCCTTTTTCCTTTTTACTTTCTCCTTATTCCTTATTCAATCATTGCGGAGCAATAACCGCCGTTTTCTTATAGCGAATAACCCTTCCCCCAACATCAGTTAACTCAATAAGGATCACATACATTCCTGTAGAAGCTTTCGAAGTATCATCTCTCAGTCCATCCCAGGTATAAGTGCCGGAGGTGCCCAGCAATTCATTGTTTACCAGATGCCGGACCAATTGCCCCCTGGCACTAAAGATCATTATGCTTGCCAGGTATCCGGGTGTCTCGAACTGATAATGAATATTAAGAAGGTCGTCATGCCCGTCATAACCCGGACTGAATACCCTGGGCGAAACACGGATATTTTCTTCCCCACCTCCGGTTTCCACGAATTGTGAGTTTTTATACCCCGGTGTTCCGAATCCGGATAATTGTGAGGCCGAATGCCAGTTTGTATGGTCATAGGCCGGCCTGTCGGGATGCAATCGCTCCAATGATATCCCTTCCACGGCATTAAGCAGGGGGTAGTGCATATTTTCATGATAGGAAAAGGCATCCAGGACATTCCTGTTTACATTTAATAACAAAACACTTCCCTTTTCATTGCTGTAAGCGGGAAAACCTTCCGGGTC
>JAGLEK010000122.1 GCA_023145125.1 Bacteroidales bacterium
ATCGTAGCAGGTGAATTTTATGATGATTTTGAAGTTTACAGGAAACTTGTTGAAGATCTCGGTGTCTATGATAAGGTGATCATGGATAATAAATTCATACCGAATGCAGAGGTGGTGAATTATTTCTGCGCCGGAGACCTTGTGGTACAACCATACAAGGACGCCACCCAGAGCGGTGTTACGCAGGTAGCATACCATTTCGACAAGCCCATGGTGGTTTCCAATGTAGGGGCGTTGCCGGAGATGGTTCCTGATGGAAAGGCAGGATATGTGGTAAACCCGGAACCGGAAGCCATCGCAGAAGCCATCAGAAAATATTTTGATGAAAATAAAGAACAAGTCTTTACTGAAAACGTAAAAACAGAGAAAAAGAAATATGGCTGGGATACCTTCCTGGAGGCTATTGATGATCTCGCCGGACAAATAGGACACGAATGATGAGCAGCTTATACAGAAGTAAGGCACCACTTAGATTAGGGCTGGCAGGAGGCGGAACCGATGTTCCACCTTATTCCGATCTCTATGGCGGTGCTGTGCTCAATGCTACCATCAACAAGTATGCCTATGCCACGATCATCCCGCGCAGCGATGGTAAGATCGTATTCAAATCACTGGACAATGGCAAGAACCTCGTCTACGAGGCAACAAAAAAGCTGAAGATCGATGGCGAGCTTGACCTTTTGAAAGGCATTTACAATCGCATCGTCAAGGACTTTACCGGGGAAGCGCTTTCTTTTGAACTTTCTACTATCGTTGATGCCCCACCAGGATCCGGGCTTGGCACTTCCTCAACCCTGGTTGTAACCATACTTGGTGCTTTTGCCGAATGGCTCAAGCTGCCGCTGGGTGAATACGACATGGCCCGCCTGGCCTATGAGATAGAACGTCTCGACCTGAACATGGCAGGAGGGAAGCAGGACCAGTATGCGGCCACCTTTGGCGGTGTGAATTATATGGAATTCTTCAACGGGGACAAGGTGGTTGTGAACCCCCTCAGGGTTCGTAGCGATTACCTCAATGAGGTGGCATACAACCTGGTGCTTTTCAACACGGAAACCAGCAGGCTCTCTTCAAAGATCATCGCCCGGCAGGCAAAGAATATAGAGGAAAAAGATGTTGCGTCACTGGAAGCAACACATAAGCTGAAGACCCAGGCCATGATGATGAAAGAAGCAGTTTTAAAAGGTGAACTCGATAAGATCGGGGAGATCCTTGACTATGGCTGGCAGAACAAAAAGCAGCTGGCCCCGGGCATTACCAATCCCATGATCGATCAGCTCTATCAGACTGCCATGGATAATGGCGCCTCAGGTGGCAAGATCTCCGGTGCCGGCGGTGGAGGCTTCATCCTCTTTTACTGTCCGAATAACGCCCGGCATAAGGTTATAAAGGCGCTCAGTAAATTAGGCGTAGTAGCACATCCGTATGAGTTTACGGCGATGGGGTTGAAGAGCTGGAGTATATAGAGCAG
>JAGLEK010000123.1 GCA_023145125.1 Bacteroidales bacterium
TGATCATAATGTTATACCTGAATTTTACCCCCAGGTCGAAGAAGACCTGTGATTCCCTCAGTTCACCTGCCCCCGAGTCAGCCTGGTCAGGTCCGAAATAGGGGATTAGCATTTTTCCTGTGTAGATCCCTGATGATGAGATCCCGAAATTGCGAACAGCTATCCAGTCGAGGATGATGTAACCATAATCGTTCGGGGTGCGGAAGAAACGCTTTTCATCAAAATCCTGGGGTTCTTCATACGTGCTGCTTTGAAGTGTAAATCCACCTTTCACAGAAAACTTTGCCGATGGTATCACATTCAGTTCCATATTGACCCCACGGACCAGCGCTCCATCCACGGTATTGGTCCGTAAATAAATGACAGTGCCTTGCTCGTCGGGCATACCGATCTCACTCACGAAGGCATCGTTCAGCATGGTGTAAAAGCCTTCCATCAGGAAGCCGAGATTTGTTCTGCCCACTTTTTTATTGAAATCGAGCGATGCCATGATACTGTGGCTTATTTCTTGCTTCAGGCCGGGGTCATTTTTGTGGATCACCCTCCTGGAACCTGATGTTGCAATATGCAGGTCTTCATCAAAGATCTGTGGGGCACGATAACCCTGTGAATAGCTCATGCGTGCCTGCAGGAAGTCCAGAATATGGTATTTGAGAGTTACCCTCGGGCTCAGTACATCGCCTACCTTGTCAGGAAAGGCTTGAGCCTTATCTTTAACAATGTAGTGATCATAGCGGGCACCCACCGATACCTGAAATCTGTTCCATGTAATCTCATACTGTGCAAAGATTCCTGTGGTGTTGACCGACTGATCGGCAACAGTGGTATTGTCGACATAAGGAATGCTGATAGTGGAATCAAGTGGGTTCCAGATAGCGTTGTCCAGGTCAGGGTACCCCATTTTCTTGTCATCCAGCCATGAACCTATATTCTCGATCCCAAAAACAAGTTTGGAATTCTTGAGCATGGCGTTGTACTGGGCACCTGCAGTATAAGAGAAGTCATCTGTGCGTCCGTAATCTTTCAACGACATGTTAGCCCCATAATATGACTTTCTTTTCACACTCTGACCGGATGCATATACTGAAAGCAAGTCTGACTCCCTGAAGAACATTTCAAAGGTTAATGCCCCGTTAAAGATGTTGTGACCAAGTGCTTCAGTGATGCCGGTCATATGTGGAAGGTTTTCCATTTTATCCCCTCCCCGCCGGGATTCGTTGATATTGAAGATGTCGGCCACGATCTTGCCCCTGGTTCCGAACCTGTGAAACAGGCGGCTTCCTACAGTGATATTCCTGATCGAAGTCAACTCCGAGAAACTGTCATCATTGGCATCGAAAGGCTGCCTGTTGCGGTAGAAGCCATACAGGGCCATCCCCCCTTTGTGATCTGTTGTGGTGAGGGAAGTGTTAAACGTAATATTGTGATCCCACGCCGGTTTACCGGCTCCCGGCATCCCTATCCCTGTCAGGCCGCTGTTTGCCCCGAATTCAAATGAATTGTTGATGGGATCTTTTATGATGAGGTTGATGGTGCCGGCGATGGCATTACTGCCATATAGTGCCGATCCGCCCCCGCGGATCACTTCTACACGATCAATCATGTTTGACGGGATAAGCTCAAGGCCGTAAACACCTGCCAGCCCCGAAAATACAGGGCGGCTGTTGATGAGTATCTGTGAATAGGGGCCTTCCATTCCGTTCATCCTGACCTGTGTGAAACCGCAGTTCTGGCAGTTGGCCTCCAATCTGAGCCCGGGAGTGAAATTCAAGCCTTCACTGAAGGTAGATGACTGTATGGCGTTGAATATCCTTGGATTGATGGTATTCACTATGGTGGCAGACTCCTTCCGGTTGGTTTCGCCGCGGTCGCCGGTGATCACAACCTCTTCAAGCCCCAGCATATCATCCTCTAAAATGAATTTGATCTCCCGGGTTTCTCCGATTTTAATGCTTACATCCTTAGTTCCGGGTTTATATCCCAGGAATTGGGCCTTAACAGTAAAATCTCCTTCAGGGAGGTTGACCAATTGGTAATGCCCGGTCTTATCGGTGGCAGTTCCAATTGTAGTTCCTGCCAGGCTGACGGTGGCAAAAGGGATATGCTCCCCCTGTTCATTCACTACATGACCAATTATATTAGCGTCTGTTTTTGTTTTTTGGGTGTAAGCGATCAGCGTGATGGTGCTCAATATAACTATGAAAAATATTCTTAATCTGTTCATGATAAAATTCCGGTTTAATTGATTTAGCTTGCCGGCAAGCATTTAATAGCGGTTGATGAACTGCTACAAACTGTTATGATTAAAAAGGTAATGGGTAAGCGGAGATGTGCTATAGAAACGGTGGGGCCCTGCCATTATACCCTGATATGGTGACAGGGGTGAATGCTTTTTGAATAAATACCGGCAGAATTGACCTTGACAGGGCACTGAATATTGCAAGGATCACAATCCCGAAAAAGAATAGCTTATCTGCCTGGCAGAATGAAAATAACTCTGCCTCGCTGTGATGATGTGTTTTGTATGGTTCGGGATCAGCTGATTTGTCGTAAGGGTGTGCATGTGCGATGACAGTTCCGTCAGGCAGTATGTGCTCATGAAAAAATACCGCCTTGTTGGCGATAAGCATTCCCATGGATATGATCAGCAGCCAGGCAAATGATCTCTTAATAATTTCCGTAACCATTTTTTTCACGATGCTGCGAAAGTAAAACATATATAGGTGTTAAAATACGTAATCCTTTCTAAATAAGGGCCGATTCATTATAAATAAGCATGTTATATCCGAAATCCGAGATCCGATATTTGATATTCGAATGGCTCAATGTCCAAATGGTTAAATGGTTAAATGGCTAAATGCGTA
>JAGLEK010000124.1 GCA_023145125.1 Bacteroidales bacterium
ATAGGCCTGGAAGACGTTTCTATTGAAACAGAGAATGGAAAGGTGAAGGTTGATGATTACTACCGCACCAGTGTGCCGGGCTATTACGCCATTGGTGATATCGTTCATGGCCCTGCATTGGCACATGTAGCCTCTCATGAAGGCATCACATGTGTTGAGAATATTGCGGGACTCTATACGGAACCGGTCGATTATGGCAATATACCCGGATGTACCTATACAAACCCGGAAGTTGCATCGGTTGGAATGACCGAACAGCAGGCAAAGGATGCCGGATATGAGCTCAGGATTGGAAAATTTCCTTACACCGCATCCGGAAAGGCCAGTGCAGCCGGTAATAGGGATGGTTTTGTGAAAGTGATCTTTGATGCCAAATATGGCGAATGGCTGGGTTGTCACATGATCGGTGATAATGTTACCGAAATGATCGCAGAGGCAGTGGTAGCCAGGAAGCTGGAGACCACAGGGCATGAGATCATCAAATCCATTCATCCGCACCCGACCATGTCAGAGGCGGTGATGGAAGCTGTGGCAGCTGCTTATGGTGAGGTGATTCACCTTTAATCAGTTTTGAATTTTGAATGTTGAATTTTAAATTATTATCACTCCGGCTGAAAAGGAGTTATTGCAAAATATAATCTGAGAGATGAATATTTTAAAAACTGAATTGTCCGGTCTGCTGGTTATCGATCCAAAAGTGTTTGGTGATGATCGCGGGTATTTCTTCGAGTCATTCAATGCGGAAGTGTTTGCTTCTGCCGGCCTTACTGCCGATTTTGTGCAGGACAATGAATCAAGATCCGTGAAAGGGGTCTTGCGTGGACTGCATTTCCAGGGGCCTCCCTTCGAACAGGGAAAACTGGTCAGGGTTGCCCGCGGGGCGGTGATGGATGTTTCTGTCGATATAAGGAAAGATTCCCCGACATATGGTAAATGGGCAGCTTATGAGATTTCTGAGCAGAATAAGCGAATGCTGTGGATACCCCCGGGCTTTGCACATGGATTTGTCACCCTGGAGGATGATACGGTATTCATCTACAAATGCACGAATGTTTATAACAGGGAGTCGGAGAGCTCCATACTGTGGAACGACGAGGAACTGGGTATAGACTGGGGCATTGAAAACCCCGTCATCTCCGAGAAAGACAGCGAGGCACCATTATTCAGGGAGCTGAACAGCCCTTTCTAAACGATATTTTGAGATTAACACGAAACGATGGTGAAGAGAATATTTTTCTTTGTGCTGATATCCGTTCTCTGCCTCTCGGCAGCAGGGCTGTTTTATTTTTTTTCCGGTGATGATGGCGTAAGCGACAAACAATACAGGGATGCCTTCAGGCGGAACTATAAGATCTTTGCTGTCGATATACCGAAGGAAATTTCCTTTTCGGGAGAATCTGTACCTCTGAATGTATTTTATGTGAGGGAATCCCTCGACAGGGAACTCCTTGTGAACACCTACTGGCACAATAAAACGGTGCTGTTATTCAAAAGGGCACACAGGTGGTTTCCCGTTATAGAGCCAATATTGTCTGAATATGGGATCCCGGATGACTTTAAATACCTGGCTGTGATCGAGAGTGGATTGAGCAATGCCGTTTCCCCTTCCGGTGCTGTAGGATTCTGGCAGTTTCTGAAGGGAACTGCAAAAGATTACGGGCTTGAGGTTGACAAAGATGTGGATGAACGCTACCATGTGCAGAAGAGCACAGAGGCAGCCTGCAGGTATTTTCGTGATTCTTATCAGAAATTCGGTGACTGGACCTTGGTGGCAGCCGCATATAATGCAGGCAAGCGCCGCATCACCGAATCCCTTGAGGAGCAGGCAGAGGATTCATACTATGACCTTCTGCTCAGCGAAGAAACCGGCAGATACGTGTTCAGGATACTTGCTTTGAAGACGATCTTCGATAATCCCACACAATACGGATTTTTTCTTCGTGAGAAAGATTTCTATCCACCCATCCCGGTGAAAACCGTGAAGGTAGATAAAGACATCAAAAATTTCGTCGCTTTTGCAAAGGAGCACGACATCTCTTACAAGGTGCTGAAGATGTTCAACCCCTGGTTGCGGGATAAAAAGCTTAATGTGAAGCGGGGAAAGACATATCTTATCAGTATTCCTGAGGATGATTACACGAATTATGAAGACCTGATCGATGATATGAGTGGCGATCCAATCGTGTTCAGGGATACATTGAATTTTGAAGAATTATAGGCGATCTCCTTATGGGCTCAGGTAGTAATAATCAGAAGCTTGAAGTGTTGGGGGCCCGGGTTCACAACCTGAAGAATGTTGACCTGAGCATCCCAAGGTACAAGCTTGTGGTGTTCACCGGCTTGAGTGGATCGGGTAAATCTTCGCTCGCCTTCGACACCATATATGCAGAAGGGCAGCGGCGTTATATGGAGACCTTTTCTGCTTATGCCCGCCAGTTTATCGGTAACCTGGAACGCCCTGATGTGGATAAGATCACCGGCCTGAGCCCGGTAGTTTCCATTGAGCAAAAATCAGTTAATAAGAATCCCCGGTCCACAGTAGGTACGGTCACTGAGGTATATGATTTTCTTCGATTGCTATATGCCCGCGTGGCGAGTGCTTATTCCTATGTTAGCGGCGAAAAGATGGTCAAGCACACGGAAGAACAGATCCTTGGCTTGCTTAAGGATGCCTACATGAATGAAAATATCATGATCCTGGCACCTGTCGTCCGTGGGCGGAAAGGCCACTACCGCGAAAATTTTGAGCAGATGCGCCGCCAGGGATACCTCAAAGTCAGGGTTGACGGAGAGATCAGGGACCTGGAATTTGGTATGCAACTCGACCGCTTTAAAGTGCATGACATTGAACTGCTGGTGGATACCGTAAAGGTAGGAACCGGTGAAAAGCCTCTGCAACGCCTGTCGCGTACCATTCAAACAGCTATGAAGACCGGCAAAGGTGCCATCATGGTCATCCGGCAGGGCGAAGAAGAAGCAAAACATTACAGCAAGTTACTGATGTGCCCTAGCTCCGGGATATCTTACGATGAACCGGAACCCAGCACTTTTTCCTTTAACTCCCCTTATGGCGCATGCCCTAAATGCAGCGGACTGGGCACTGTCACGGAGGTGAACCTGAAGAAGATCATTCCCGACAACACATTGAACATCAGGAGAGGGGGCATCGCACCCATCGGTGAATACAGGCCCAACTGGATCTTTAACCAGATTGAGATGATAGGGCAAAAGTTTGGTTTTGACCTGTCTACGCCAATCAGCGATATCCCGGAGGAAGCTATCTCTACCATCCTTTACGGTTCTAACGAGACTTTTATCATCAAAAAAGAATTTGCGGGTGTAACATCCTCCTATACCCTGAACTTCGAAGGTATCATCAACTTTATTTCCAACCAGTTTGCTGATTCCAATTCACGAAGCATACAAAAGTGGGCAGGCAGTTTTATGAACCGTATACCCTGCCCGGAATGTAATGGTGACAGGTTAAAGAAAGAATCCCTGCACTTCCTGATTGGGGATAAGAACATCTCTGCACTTGCACAAATGGACCTGATAAGGTTTAATGAGTGGATGGATGGTGTGGAGGGGCTGCTGGACGATAATCGCAAGATCATTGCCAGGGAGATCGTCAGGGAGATCAAGACCCGCACCGGATTCCTGCTTGAGGTTGGACTGGACTACCTCTCCCTAAACCGCCCGGCCAGAAGCCTCTCAGGTGGTGAGTCGCAGAGGATCAGGCTGGCCACACAGATCGGCTCCCGCCTGGTGGATGTACTCTATATCCTGGATGAACCCAGCATAGGCCTGCACCATCGTGACAACCTCCGGCTGATCAATGCCCTGAAAGACCTGCGCGACCTCGGAAACTCCGTCATCGTGGTTGAACACGACAAGGAGATGATCATGTCGGCTGATGAAATCGTGGACATAGGGCCGGGGGCCGGAATGCATGGTGGCGAGATCGTTGGACAGGGC
>JAGLEK010000125.1 GCA_023145125.1 Bacteroidales bacterium
CCCAACCTGAAGGTTGTTGGCCGCTCCTGGAAAACCAACAAGCCCTCCAATACCGCCTTCCGTGGGTTCGGTGCACCGCAGGGGATGGCTGTGATAGAGCAGGCGATCGACCGTATAGCCAGATTTCTGGGGAAAGACCCTGCCACGATCAGGAAAATGAATTTTTACGGCGAAACAAACAACAACATCACTCATTATGGTGAAGCCGTAGAAAACAATAGATTGCACCGGCTCTGGGATAAGCTCACAGAAAGTTCTGCCTACAATGATAAAAGAACGGCAGTGCAAAACTTCAACCTTGCCAATAAATATAAAAAGAGGGGGCTTGCACTGACACCGGTCAAATTTGGCATATCATTTACTACAACCTTCCTCAATCAGGCCGGTGCACTGGTCAATATTTATACCGACGGCAGTGTAATCGTTAACCACGGAGGGATTGAAATGGGCCAGGGACTGCATACCAAGATCCGGCGGATCGCCGCCCTGGAACTTGGAATAAATGAAGAGCACATAAGGATCAGCCCGACCTGCACCGACCTAGTTCCAAATACGTCTGCCACCGCAGCATCATCAGGTGCCGATATTAATGGTATGGCGGTTAAAAATGCATGTTCAAAATTGAAGTCACGCCTGGCTGATGTCTTCATAGAGAAGATTGGCGATACCAGTGTGCCGGACAAAGATCAGATCCGGTTTGAAAACAACAGGGTGTTCCTGGATAAGAAGAAAGGCATATCAATTTCATTTGAAGAACTGGTGAATGCGGCATACCGCGAAAGGATCAGCCTCAGCGCAACCGGCTTTTACCGCACCCCTGACATTCACTACGACCGGGATAAAGGCAAAGGAAGGCCCTTTCACTATTTTGCATTCGGGATGGCGGTATCCATGGTTGAGGTAGATACCCTGACCGGCCATGTGAAGCTGATGAGTGCAGATATCCTGCATGATGTCGGCGATTCACTTCATCCCATGATAGACCTTGGACAGATACGGGGAGGCTTTATACAGGGCGTTGGCTGGTGTACAACAGAAGACATCAAATATGACGCCCAGGGAATGATGCTCAATCATTCACCTGACACATATAAGATCCCCACGATCATGGATATCCCGGAAGACTTTATTGTGAACCTCATGGATCATGTACCCAATCCCAATACCATCAGGAAAAGCAAGGCTGTTGGCGAACCTCCTTTCATGCTTGCATTCTCAGTATGGCTGGCCATAAAAGATGCCATCAGCGCGATCGACGGGCATAAAACAGAGCCGGAATTTTCATTACCTGCCACAAATGAAGTAATATTGCAATCCGTTGAAAAACTCCGGAAATAATTAAAGGCATTTTATCTCAAGTCTATGATCTTTCTGATACTGACAATACTACAATCAACAGCCATCTTTGCTGTTATGAAGCTGTTCAACAGGTTCAGGATCGACAACTGGCAGGCCATCACGATCAACTACATGATCGCAAGCGCTCTTGGTTTTGTAATTTATAAAGGGGAAGTCAATGCTTCCCTGGTACTGGATAAAGACTGGTTTGCATTTGCAATTATCCTGGGGGGAACATTTATCGGCACATTCTTCATTTTTGCTTTGTCGTCACAAAAAGTGGGTGTGGCGCTGACATCAGTAGCAAGCAAGATGTCAGTGGTAATCCCTGTCATTGCAGGACTGTTCCTTCTTCAGGAAAAGATCAACCTGCTTGCAGGTATTGGAGTCGCTGTTGCACTCATCGCGTTTTATCTCACTCTCGGAGGGGGCGCCAACAGGTCTTTCCCCCGAAAATATGTGATCTTCCCCCTCTTGTTGTTCCTGGGAAACGGGATCAACGATTCCCTCATGAAGTATTCAGAACATCATTTTGTTGCAGATACTAATGACCTCACTCTCTTTCTGGCAATAATATTCCTCGTCTCCCTGATGATCGGATTGATTATCAGCACCAAAAGGTATGTAGATCAGAAATACAGTATTTCTTTGCGCAACATCGCTGCCGGCATAATCCTTGGTTTACTCAACTTCGGTTCCACCTTTTATATATTGAAATCTATGGGGGTTTACGAGAGTGCTGTGGTCTTTCCTGTAACAAATGCAGGTATTGTATGCCTCAGCGCACTCGTGGGATTCTTCTTCTTCAGGGAAAAGCTGAGCCGGCAAAACTGGGTAGGTATCATCCTTGCCGTACTGGCTATATTACTGATCGCCAATGCCTGATAAACATGATGTTCGAAGATACATATCATACCATCGCTGCCCCAGCAAAGGGATTATATAAAGACAAGGGCAGTAAATTCATTGCCCTGGCGTACCCCGTTAAATCAGAAGAGGAAGTGAAAGCGAAGCTGGAAGAGGTACGCAAGGAATATCATGATGCCAGGCACCATTGTTATGCATACATACTGGGGTTCGACAAATCTGCATACAGGTATAACGACGACGGGGAGCCTTCAGGCACTGCCGGAAGGCCCATCTTCGGACAATTGCAATCGAAGGACCTTACCAATGTCCTGATAATCGTGGTAAGATATTTTGGAGGGACAAAACTAGGCGTTTCCGGGCTCATCACTGCCTATAAAACCGCAAGCCGGGATGCTCTACAAACAGCTGATATTCTGAGCCTCACAGTAAACGATGTTTATGAACTTTCGTTCGAATACCCCTTGATGAATGAGGTAATGCGGGTGATCAAGGATGAGAACCTGAAAATTGATGAACAGGATTTTCAGATAAGTTGCAAACTCACCTTTCAGGTAAGGAAGAACTTCAGCTTACGGGTTTATGAAAGATTCAGCAAGATCCATGGTGTAAAAATCACCTATTTAAAAACAAT
>JAGLEK010000126.1 GCA_023145125.1 Bacteroidales bacterium
TGCCATTTTCCCACCATGGCGGTCTGATAGCCCGCTTCCCGAAGGATCTTTGGAAGTGTTTGCTGGCTTCCGTCAAATGATAAGGAGTTGTCAATAACACCATTCATATGACTGTACTTCCCGGTAAGGATTACAGCCCTGCTGGGCGAACAGATTGCATTTGTACAATAACAGTTGTCGAACCTGATCCCGTTTTCTGCCAGCCGGTCAATGTTGGGAGTATGTATCAGGCTTGTATCATAAGCACTGATGGCTTTTGATGCATGATCATCCGACATAATGAAAATAATGTTGGGCGGAGCCTTCTTCTGCTGCGGACTGCATGCAATTAACAAGATTGCCACAAACAGTCCGGGAATGAAGTTTTTCATAATATGTGGATTGTGCTTATTTGAGCTTATCAGGATTCTTTGAAATATAGCTTTTCCAGCTGCCGTATTGCTCCCCGTCAACACCCGGATTACGCTGAAAATAATGACAGACTGCCACAGCAAGCCCATCGGTGGCATCCATATATTGGGGAGGATCCTGGATCGAAAGCAAGGTTGTCAGCATAGCGGCAACCTGTTCTTTTGAAGCATTTCCGTTCCCGGTTATCGATTGCTTTATTTTTCGGGGTGAATATTCAAAGATGGGAACATCAAGGTTCAGGGCTGCAGCCATGGCAACCCCCTGGGCCCTGCCAAGCTTGAGCATCGACTGAACATTTTTGCCGAAAAAAGGAGCTTCGATAGCAAGTTCATCCGGCTTGTATTCTGAAATAATAGCGCTTACACGCTCAAAGATCTTTTTTAGTTTTAAGCCATGATCAGGTAGCTTTCCAAGCTTAATAACCCCCATGGCAATCAATTCGATTTTACTACCTTTATGGTGTATTAGCCCATACCCCATGATGTTGGTGCCCGGATCAATCCCTAATATGATGCGATCATTTTTCAAAGCTTTATTGCTTAAGTAAACCTGATGAAAACAAAAGTACGTAAAACATACAATTTTCTGATCAGCTTGCTGATCATCTTTGCTACTTACGGTTTCATCTATCAACAGCTGTTCCATGAGCGGGACATTAAAGCTGTTTACCAGGCATTTCTCGACAGTTTCAACAATATGTGGTTCATCAATCTGATCATCCTGGTTTTCATTCTCATGATCCTGAACTGGGGAACCGAGGCCTTCAAGTGGAAGTTGCTGATACATAAAATTGAAAAGATCAGCTGGGTCAAATCACTGGAAGCCGTATTTAGCGGTGTGGCTGTCAGCTCATTTACACCAAACAGGGTCGGAGACTATTTCGGCAGGGTTTTTATCCTGGAAAAAGCAAATCGCATAGAAGGAGTGTTTATTACCATACTGGGAAGCATGAGCCAGCTGCTGGTAACATTCCTGGCAGGAACTTCCTGTATCTTTTTCCTTTTCCTGGGACACCACGAAACTTTGCTCACCTACTTTAATATACCGGCTCATCTATACACCTATTTTTTGTGGGGAGGAGGTGTCCTGATATTGGGCCTTGATACTCTTTTCGTACTCTTGTTTCTGAATATTTCTCTGCTTAGTTCTTTAGCAGGGAAGTTTAAGGGAAAGGTCCTTGAAAAAATAACTTCCTATATCCTCGTTCTCTCCGCCTATACTGTGAGAGAGCTCATCGGAATCATTTTGCTTAGTGCGTTTCGCTTCATTGTTTTCTCTGTGCAGCTGTTTATATTGCTGAGGATCTTTTCTGTTGAATTGCCTTTCTTCCCGGGCATGGTCATCATCGGAGTGATCTTCTTTGCCATCACCATGATTCCCACAGTGGCTATTGCAGAACTGGGCATCAGGGGGTCCGTGTCACTGTTCATAATCGGCATTTACCTTGGGAATCCTTTCGACATGCCGCCCGGTATTGCCCTGGGCATAGTAGCAGCCTCCACAAGCCTGTGGATCATCAACCTTGCGATCCCGGCCCTTATCGGTGCAATATTTGTCTTTAATCTTAAATTTTTCAGGAGGTCGGTCCATGGGTAGTGCCGAGTACACCATTCTTATAGCCTCCATTATCACCGGAACAGCGTATGCCATCCTCATAGCCATTTTCACCGTGGGTTGGTTCAAATTAAAAAAGGCAGGCTCCGGGGAAATCTCATCAGCAAATATCAGCATTGTGGTGCCTGTAAGAAATGAGCAGGATAATATTGAAAGACTGATCCACCGTCTCCGGGAGCAAGATTTTCCACCGGAACAATTCGAGTTGATTATTGTAAATGATCATTCTGTCGATAATACCCTGGCTGTATTAAAAAAATATGAGAATCAAAGAGAGGTGATCATCGTAGACCTCAAAAAGGGGGAAATGGGCAAAAAGCAAGCCATTGATCATGGAGTCGGGCTGGCTTGCGGCCCGCTTATCATCACCCTCGATGCTGATTGCCTTCCTGACATAAACTGGCTTAAAACATTCAGCAGCCATTACAAGGAAAAGGGATATAAGATGATCGCAGGCCCTGTGGCCATTGATAAACCTTCCGGCTTTCTGGCCTCTTTTCAGGCCCTTGAACTTCTTAGCCTGGTAGCCACCGGAGCGGGAGCCATTGGTATCGGAAAACCCATCATGTGCAATGGGGCCAACCTCAGCTATGAAAAGGATGCGTATCGTGAAGTTGAAGGTTTCAGGGGAAATGATCACCTCGCCGGAGGAGATGACATATTCATGATGGAAAAGATAAATAAGATTTATCCTGCCGGATCAATAGGATTTATTTCCGACCCGGATGCTATTGTTTATACCGCTGCTGCAGGGAATATTATGGAGTTTATAAATCAAAGATTCCGATGGGTTGCCAAAAGCCCTTCATACCGAAACCCCTTTTTGATCACCTCAGCCCTCGTGGTTCTGCTGTTTAACATCTGTCTGCTGGTATCACTTTCTTATGCAGTATTCTCAGAAACTGTGGCGATAATTTTCGGTGGTATTTTCTTGCTCAAGGCCATTGTTGATTTTCCGATACTCTGGAGTATAAGTGGCTTTGCGGGCCAAAGGTATCTTATGGTATGGTATATTCCCTTTCAGTTATTATACTTCATCTTCATCAGCATTACGGGAATTTTGGGAAACCTGCTGTCTTTCTCATGGAAAGGCAGAAAATAAGACCTCATTCTTTAAGAAATGCCACAGCGGTCATCATATCATCCGGAGTGGTGATCTTAATATTTCTCTTCTCCCCATCCAGTAAATATATTTTCGACCCAAAGGATTCAAGTACGCTGGCATCATCCGTGAACGAATCCCTGTAAGCCTGCTGATATGCCTTTTTGATCAGGCTTACTTCAAATACCTGTGGAGTTTGTACAATCCTGAACTTGTCCCTGTCAACCGGCCTGGACTCTTCGCCACTAATTTCCCTGACAGAGTCAGCCAGGGGTAATGCCGGAACCGCATTCCCTTTCCGGGATGCAAGATCGAAACATTCTTTGATCAGTGAAGTTGATACCAACGGGCGCACGGCATCGTGAATGGCAACAAGCCCATCCTCGTTAATCATCTCCAGACCATTTTTTACGGAGTCAAAACGAGTTTCACCTCCGTGGCAAACCTGATATTCAATATCAAGGGGATACTGCTCCGTGATCCGACTCCATTCATCCATACCATCATCCGGCAGGACCAGAATAAAACTGATGTTTTTAGAATAATCGAAAAATGTTTTGATCGTATGCAGGATCACCGGCAAGCCATCCAATTCCATGAATTGTTTGGGAATGCCGGAACCCATCCGCTTCCCTTTACCCCCTGCAGTAATGATCACATGTTTATTAAGCATACTTATTATTAGAAAAAACCAATAGCCATTTAACCATTTAGCCATTTATTCACTAACAAAGATACAAGAAAGTTAATGGTAATGAATCGGGTATATCTGATCAAATAACCAGCATAGCATCGCCATAGGTGAAGAATTTATACTTCTTCTCTATAGCCTCTTTATATGCTTCCAGCAGGAAATCGTAGCCCGCATAAGCAGCTACCATCATCATCATTGGGGATTGCGGAAGATGCAGGTTTGTGATCATTGCATCTGCAACATGAAATTGATAGGGCGGAAAAATGAACTTGTTTGTCCAGCCGTTGAATGGTTTTACCTTCCCTGTGATCGACACTGTTGATTCCAAAGCTTTCATGGATGTGGTTCCAACCGCACATATTTTATGTTTGCCTTCTTTCGCCTGGTTGACCAGCATGGAATTGTGCGCATCAATGATCACTTCTTCAGAATCCATTTTATGCTTGGTCAGGTCTTCAACCTCTATGGTCCTGAAGTTTCCAAGGCCTGCATGTAAAGTTATCTCTGCAAAGGAAATGCCTAATAGCTCTAGTCGCTTCATCAGCTCCCTGCTAAAGTGCAAACCTGCCGTAGGTGCTGCAACAGCTCCCTCATGCTTTGCATAGATGGTTTGATATCTGACTTCATCCTCAGGCTCCACCTCACGCATGTGGATTTTAGGGAGCGGTGTTTCACCAAGTTTATAAATGGTCTTCTTGAAATCCTCGTAAGGCCCGTCGAACAGAAATCGCAATGTCCTTCCACGCGATGTGGTATTGTCGATCACTTCAGCAACAAGTGCCTCATCCTCACCAAAATATAATTTATTCCCTATACGGATCTTCCTGGCAGGATCAACAAGAACATCCCAGAGTCTTGTTTCACGGTTCAATTCGCGAAGCAGGAATACTTCTATCTCGGCACCGGTCTTTTCTTTGGTACCATGAAGCCGTGCAGGAAACACCTTGGTATTGTTGATAACAAAGACATCACCATCATTAAAATAATCAAGTATATCAATAAAGGATTTATGCTCTATAGTCCTTTCCTTCCGGTTCAACACAATCATCTTTGCTTCATCCCTGTTATCAGGTGGGTGATTGGCTATAAGTTCAGAAGGTAAATGAAATCTGAATTGCGATAATTTCATTCTACGCTGTTTAATTTAGTCCTCAAGAAATGAATTTGCAAAGATACATCAAAATAGCCATTTTGTCAAACCTATCCCCTATAAATTAAGCACTTTCAAGACATTTGAGTAAATAACTACCTGAATAATAAAATCAAAAATGAGATTACTTGTCAATCTGGCGAATGATGATCTCCTCCAGATCGGGGATACTGACCGCATCTTCAATACGAAAATTACCGATTCGTGTACGACGGAGGTTTTGGATAAAAGCGCCGGATTTTAAGGATTTTCCGAAATCGTAAGCCAGTGATCGAATATAGGTTCCCTTGCTGCACAACACCCTGAAAGAAGTTTCCGGGATCGCAGCATG
>JAGLEK010000127.1 GCA_023145125.1 Bacteroidales bacterium
CCGATAAGCCTGTCAAGCCTGCTTATGACCGCATGTATATCAATTTTCTCAGGCATTGTCAGCTGGGGTAGAACCTTGGGATATCGTCATCCTTAGGTTTCGATTTAGGTTTCCGTTTGATCTTCGGGCGCTTGCGCCTGATCACGGGCTTTTTGTTTTCTTTATGTTCATTTCTAGTAGCCTTACGCTCATTTCTGCTTGCTTTACGATCATTTTCCCATGCATATAGCTCTGCCCTGAATATGCGGTAGTTGTTATTGAGCTTTTCTGAAGCCCCGTCATCATCGTCATTCCGGGCGGCTGCCCTTCTTCTCCTCGTAGAAGTCATAAAAAACTTAATGATCTTATAGGCAAGATACAGCAAGCTTGCCGCAATAAGTAGAATGAGGACACTGAGTGTGATCACAGCCATCAATATGCTCATTGTGATATACATGATGCTCCTGACGGGTGCCCAGCCTCTGTGCATCCTTATGCTTTCGATAATAATGAGTACGAACAATCCGATAAAAAGTAAGTTGACCATGTTAAGATACCAATATGCTGAACCGGAAGTGAAAAGAACAGTGATACCATTTTCAGTAATTGCGGACAGTGAATAGTAGCTTTCAACAGCACTGCGGTTGAACACAGCGGCAATGAAGAGCAGTAAGCTCAGGTAGGAGCCGGCACGCAGGGCCCACCATTGTGTGCTGAAATAGTTTCTGTTTCCAAGTACAATAAAGTAGAAGAATTCCGGGATGACACCGATAGACAGCGGGATGCGAAAATGCCAGTTGAAACCGGTAAAACTGCTGTTGAGTTTATTGCATATCCTTTGGTCCCAGGCATTTGCCCCCCGAAGACCGAAGCGGATGGCCATCGCTATGGAGAAAACGCTTACAGCAAGGCCAATCAGAAGCATGATGAATCGAAGCATAAGATTGGTTATTATTTCACTCAAATATAGCGATTATAGGCTTTTGCTGTACTTTTTAAGGACATTTATTTTAACTTTATCCGCAAAATCAATACAGAATGACCACATTTCACCCCATTATATTGGAATGCCCTCAATGCGGCGCGCTGATGAGTGCTTACGAGCTGATGTCGTATACGGTACATCGTTCTGAAAATTATTCCGACGGCAAGACAGAATTCGGCATGCCTGCCTCAAAGGACATTTCCATCTGTACAGCTTGCCGCTTGCCCTTCTGGAGGGAAGATGGCAGGTTGCCCGGTGACCCTGACTGGGAAGAGCATGGAGATCTTGGTTCTGTCATGGATCTTCACGACCTCGAATGGACCTTTGATGACGACCGAGATGAAAAAACCATTGCCTTTTACAAGGATCTCCTCGATAACGGCTTTGCCGATACTGATGAAAGGGAAGTATTTCTCAGGGTTCGCATCTGGTGGTCGGTGAATGACCTGGTCAGGCATCTTTCCTCATGGCGCAGCGCACGCAACCTGAGAATGCTGAGGGCCATCATCAAGCACAGACGCGAGATGCTCAGCCTGTTCAATACTTACCGGAAATTATTCGATCAAAACCTCGAACAGCTGATATTCCTTTACATCAAAGGTGATGATGTTGACCTTCTCTATCTTGCCAACATGTACCGTGAAAGCGGAAACTTCAGCAAGGCCCTGGAAATCCTCGATAAAGTGGAACGGAAAAGCAGCAGCTGGCGGAAGCTGAAGAAGAAGGTGGGGAAGAAGGATGGGTTGGTGTTTAATATTTGAGTGCCGGGTGATGAGTGCCGAGTGCCGAGTGCCATATTGAATAGAGAATCATGAACAAGGAATAAGAATGAGAATAAGAATATTGAAGTAGATAAACTGTAAATTTGATCATTAACCAAATCTAATCAAATCAAATGCCGGAAGAAATAATAACAGATGACCTGGATCGTGACCAGGAGCTTATCCTTGCCGTTTATTCCTTTTACACAAAAGAGTCGGATCACAGCTATCTGCAGTATACTGCAGCCTGTGCTATCTTTTATTACCTCACGCAAAAGGGATATTTTGACTATAACCTGAATGAACTTTTGGTGTATGATTATAAAGAATCGCGCAGGTATATATGGGAGGCAAAAAAATTCATGAAGGACATTAATGTGCTACGCGATCATGATTACCTTATTAGGGCACGATCCAGGAGCAAGACATACCGCGATATAAATGCGCATCAGTGTTCAGGGGCAGGCCATGTACACATTGAAGAAAAGAGAAAATCGTCGAAAGACTTTAATGAGTTGTGTGAGGAGGTCAGGCAAGTTCTCAGCACCGACAGGGGAGAACTTTATGATGTACGCCTGAAAGACAACGGGCCTGTGCTGGCGAACAAGCGGGGAGGAGAGAAATATGTAAGCTATGCCCCGATAAAGGGCTTTTTGAAGGATCTTTGCCCTGCGGAAAAGGATGACAAAGATGCCGGTGATGATTGTGTAGGAGAGAAATATGAACCATTTTTTATATAAACGATATGACAGAAGTGCGTTTTATCAACCCATCCATAACCATTTGTGAATGGTTACCCTTCGGGCGTAACAACATGATGTCATTAAACAGGCACTTGGGATCCCATAAAAAGTATAAATCTCCAACCGAATTCGGGATGGAAGGTGAAGCTGACATTAGCAATGGCATGTTCAAAATGGAGGGTAGCGGTTGCTTCCTTGATCCTTTGGAATATTCCTTTTCAGACTTTTTAAGGGCGGAGCTGCGCAATAATTTCAAAGACAAGAATGCCAAGGGGCTTGAAATAGACAAAGACGGCAGTTGTTTTATAGGACTGAAGATCAATAATGAACTTTCTTTGGAGCGGACAAAAGAACTGATCGGAAAAACCGAAATTGAGTTCACCCGGCAGTTCATTCCCTTGCTGGCTGCTAATCAAATTAGTCTTATCGAGACCGTTTATGGCGTGGATGATATTATGAAATCACCTTATGCCCTGTCGTCATACTCCCTTGTCGTGGCTGAAAGCCTCGGTGTGCATATTACTAATACAGAGGATTTCCTTGACCGGGAGGAATATGAGAACGTGCTGATGCCGGTTACTGACTGGATTACCAATCATTTTTCAATCGATGGTTGTCATATCTTTATTGGCATGAAGGCAATGGTGTGCATAGGGGAGTATTCCGAAAAGATCAAAGATTTGCTGAAAGGCATATTATTCCAGCGTACCATACTGAATGTGTCCATGCGGATGTACTCCAGTCTGTGGGCAACCAGCAAACGGCTTTCACAGATCAGCGACAAGATCCCCGGGGCAGCATACAAAGAACTCAAGAACTTCAATATGGAGCTTGGTGAGATCAGTAATAATTTCTCGCGGCAGCACATATTAAGCGATATGATGATGAGTTCACTCGGGAATGGCAAGGAAAGGTGGGACAAGCTCCTTGATGGGCATGAACCATTCCGCAAGCTGGATACCGGTGAAGGCTTTAAGGAGGAGATCGAAAAAGCCGAAGACAGGGAGCTTGTCATCAAGCAGATGTATATTGACCTCGCTAGCCTGCGCGACCTTTTGCAGCAGCGCATGAACCTCATCATGACTAAGAACGGACAGGAGCTGAACCTTACCTTGCTGGTGCTTACGCTCATTTCCGTGCTTGGTATCGCCGATGTATTTGGTTTTACATGGCGAAAGACCATCCTGGTGATCGTGGTGGTGGTGCCATTCATGTATTTTGCAATCAAGTCGTTCCTGCATTATCAGAAGCATTTCAAGTAGTTGACGGGTTGAAGTATAAGCAGTAATAATTATGGAAACAAAACAAAGACATGGCTGCGTAACAGCATGGCTGATATTAATGATCCTGCTCATAGGATTACCGTCAGCATCATGGTCCTGTACCATCATCATGGTTAACGACGGGAATGTTTGCCTGGTAGGTAGCAATGAAGATTCTGTATATCCATTAACGAAGATGTGGTTTGTACCGGCTACTGAAAATGAATATGCCCGGGTTTGTGTGGGCTATATGATGGATTACAATTCCTGCCAGGGGGGAATGAATGAAAAGGGACTTTTTGTCGACGGGAATTCCCTTTCGAACCAAAACTGGATAAAGGATGAGGATAAAATAAGTACATATGTTCCTCTACTTGATCACCTCCTGGCAAACTGTGCTGACATTAGTGAAGTGAAAGAATATTTTAACAGTCACAATACTCCGGAGCTCAACAGAGGCAGGATCCCGGTCAT
>JAGLEK010000128.1 GCA_023145125.1 Bacteroidales bacterium
GGGCGGCGGGATCAATATAATATTTCATACAATCAACCGGTGCATAATGGATAAGTCCGGCAGCCGGATAAACCTGCATAGAGGTGCCTATCACCATAATGATCTCAGCGCCTGTTGCAATTTCAGCAGCCAGTGTAATATTTGGCACAGGTTCTCCAAACCATACAATATGAGGACGTAGTTGTCCGCCTTTCGGGCATGTATCTCCCGCTTTAAGTTCCCAATCCTGTAGTTCGATGACATAATCAGGATCGGTAACACTCCTGGCCTTTTTCAATTCTCCATGCAGGTGAAGAACCTGCTCTGATCCGGCTCTTTCGTGCAGGTCATCAACGTTTTGGGTGATAATGCGGACATCATGCTTATCCTGCAATTTGGCCAGCGCATAATGAGCCGCGTTGGGTTCACATTCGAATAATTGTTTCCGCCGCTGGTTATAAAATTCAAGTACCAGTTCCATATCGGCAGCCCATGCTTCCGGTGTAGCGACTTCCTCCACCCTGTAGTTATTCCAGAGTCCATCATTATCCCGAAATGTTTTAATCCCGCTTTCAGCGCTCATCCCTGCGCCGGTAAGCACTACTATTCGTTTTGACATTGATCTGAGTTTAATAATCCTGTTTACCCGGAATGCCTGTTTTTACATGGTAAATATACGAAATTAGGCAGGCAAAAAAAGGGCGGGCCGGAAAAACCGGCCCGCCCTCAGGCATCATTTTACCAAAATATATTATTAGAAGAGTTTCATTTTATCAAGCACGCCTATTACTTCTTTGATGGATTTCGCTGATTCCTTCACCATCTCTTTTTCCCTTGTGTTAAGCTTCAGTTCGATTACTTCCTCAACACCTTCTTTTCCGAGTATTACAGGAACTCCCATGTAAATATCTTTCAATCCGTACTCACCATTCAAATATGCACAAACAGGATAGATCCTTTTCTGGTCATCAACGATCGCCTCAACCATCTGTGCTGCTGCTGCTCCGGGTGCATACCATGCTGAAGTACCCATAAGATTTACAAGTTCGCCCCCACCTTTTTTTGTACGTTCATCAATGGCATCCAGTTCCTCGTCGTTAAGCAACTCAGTGATCGGGATACCGGCAACTGATGTATATCTCCTGAGGGGAACCATGCTATCGCCATGGCCACCCATGAGCATTGCATGTATGTCTTTAGGCGAAACATCCAAGGCATTTGCCAGAAATGCGCGATACCGGCCTGTATCGAGAATACCTGCCATACCAAAGACTTTTTTAGAAATCTTGTTGGCTGCCTTATATGCAGCATAGGTCATCACATCAAGAGGGTTTGACACAATGATAATGATCGCATCGGGAGAATACCGTATGGATTTCTCAGTAACCTCTTTAACAATACTTGCATTGGTCTTAATAAGGTCATCACGTGACATACCCGGCTTTCGTGGTATACCCGATGTGATCACGATCACTCCGGAACCCTTGGTTTTCAAATAATCATTGGTAACCCCGGTTACGCGTGTGCTGAAATTATTGATTGATGAAGTTTGCCAGATATCCAATGCCTTTCCCTCTGCAACACCTTCCTTGATATCAACCAGGACAACTTCCCTGGCAAGATCTTTATGTGCGATCACATTGGCACATGTAGCACCAACATTTCCTGCTCCTATAACAGTTATTTTTTTCATAATAAAACCCTTTAATTTTTTTTTCTTCGTCATTATGACGATATAAGTTATTCGTAATTTACGCTAATAAAGTTACAAAAGTAGGGAAAATCATGATAGCGAGAGAAAGCCCGCCTCTCGCCCGGGAAATATGGCAGGATAAAAATATTAAAAAGTATCGTCCGGCTTTAAAACAATTTCTTTGAGGTTCAAGCCGGAATGGTGTTCATCGGATCAGGTGCAATCTTCACCCTTATTCCTGCGATGGACACATTGTCCGTCCAGGGCGGCAATCATCACCATATTCACAATTTCAGTGACTGTGCTCCCAATAGGCAGTACGTGGACCGATTTGTTCAAGCCATTCAGTATAGGTCCGATCACCTCTACATCCGCCAGTTCCTGCAGTAATTTATATGCAATATTACCGGCAGTAAGATAAGGGAAGATGAGCGTATTAGCAGCTCCGCCGAAAAGTTTAGAGAAGGGGAAGTTCTTTTCAAGGATCTCCTGGTTAACGGCAACATTGGCCTGCATTTCACCATCAACGATCATTTCCGGAAAATTCTCATGCAAATAGGCAATGGCTTCACGCTGCTTATTCGGGATGTTCCCACGGTTTGATCCAAAATTAGAATATGATACAAATGCAATTCTGGGTTGTATCCTGAACTGTTCAACAGCATATTTTGTCTGCAAAGTGATCTCCACCAGGTCCTCAGCGGAGGGATTTTTATTAACTGTACAGTCGGCAAAAAAGTACGGGCCCCGCTTGGTGTTTATGATATACATACCTGACACAAGTGATTTGCCTTCCTTCTTGCCGATCACATCAAGGGCAGGCTTGATGGTGGATGGGTAATTTCTTGTCAACCCGGAGATCATAGCATCGGCATAGCCGGTTTCAACAAGCATCGGCGCAAAATAGTTCCTGTGTATGAGAAGGTCATGAGCAGTTTTCAAAGTGACACCCTTCCTTTGCCTTTTCCTGAACAACAACTCAGCAAATTCCTTTCTTTTGTTTTCAAGTGCATCTGCCCTGGGGTCGAGGATCTCAACACCATCCAGTTCGAGGCTATGCTCCTTAATAATGCTATTTATATTGTCGACATTCCCCAGCAGTATTGGAATAGCTGTCTTTTCATTAAGTACGATCTCTGCAGCCTTAAGCATGTTGTAGTCTTCGGCCTCACCGAATACCACCCGCTGCAACTCGCGCTTGGCTCGTCCTTTTATCTGTCGCATTAATGGATTGCTGATCCCCAGCCTCTTATTTAGTTCTTCACGATATGCATCCCAATCCTCGATTGGCTCACGTGCTACTCCTGAATCCATGGCTGCCCTGGCAACAGCAGGAGCTATATGAGTGATAAGGCGTGGGTCGGTAGGCTTGGGGATGATGTATTCATTCCCGAATTTCAGGTTCTTTTCGTGATAGGCGATATTCACTTCTTCCGGAACCGGTTCTTTTGCCAATTCAGCAAGCGCCTTTGAGGCAGCAAGCTTCATCTCATCATTGATGGTTGATGCTCTCACATCCAGGGCTCCGCGAAAAATAAACGGGAAACCAAGAACATTGTTGATCTGGTTCGGAAAGTCGGAGCGGCCGGTGGCCATAATGAGATCATCCCTTGTTCCAATGGCTTCCTCATAGCCTATCTCAGGAACAGGATTGGCGAGGGCAAAAACCACAGGATTCTTTGCCATGCTTATAAGTAACTCCTTTTTCAACACTCCTCCTACAGAAAGTCCAAGGAACATATCTGCCCCCTTAATGGCCTCATCCAGGGTTTTAACATCTCTTTCCGTAACGAATTCTTTCTTGATCGCATTCAGGTCTTTCCTATCCTTGTGTAAGACTCCCCTGCTGTCGAGCATGACGATATTTTCTTTCTTCACACCCAGGGCCATGTAGAGCTTCATACATGAAATAGCTGACGCTCCTGCTCCGTTTACAACGATCTTTAGCTCTTCAATTTTTTTGCCCGTCATCTCCAGGGAATTCAGCAGTCCTGCAGCAGTGATGATAGCCGTTCCATGCTGATCATCGTGCATCACTGGAATATCGAGTGCCTCTTTGATCCGGTCTTCAATTTCAAAACACTCAGGGGCCTTGATATCCTCCAGATTGATCCCGCCAAAAGTAGGCGCGATGGCCACAACTGTGTCTACGAACTTATCGATGTCTTTTTCACCTATTTCGATATCGAATACGTCTATATCAGCAAAGATCTTGAATAACAAGCCCTTACCTTCCATTACCGGTTTGCTGGCATCAGCACCGATGTCGCCAAGGCCGAGAACAGCAGTGCCGTTAGATATCACAGCAACAAGATTTCCTTTGGCAGTGTACTTATAAACATCATCCGGATTTTTTTCAATCTCCAGGCAGGGATCGGCAACCCCGGGAGAGTATGCCAGTGAGAGGTCGCGCTGTGTCGAATACGGTTTTGTGGGGATTACTTCAATTTTTCCCGGCCGGCCTTTGGAATGATAAATTAAGGCGTCTTTGCGAAATAGGTTATCCATGTTTTATAGTGTGTTGTTAATAAAATAACAGAAAACCGCAAAGCTAATGATATCTTAGATTTTTTGTGTTATAAAAGGCATAATTTTTATTACTTCTAAATTTGAAAGTATCTAAGTGACAACTTTAACAGGTTATTATATTTATTAGATTTGCAGCATTAAGTATAAACCATTAATCCGCTTATATGTATGCTTATATAGAAGGGAAGGTGTCAGAAGCGAATCCGGCATTTGCAGTGATCGACGTTAATGGTGTTGGATATTTCATCAACATTTCGGTGTTCACATATTCACATTTGCATTTAAATGAAAACTGCAAGCTCTACACTCATTTGGTTGTGAGGGAGGATGCATTTATGTTGTTCGGTTTCTCATCAGATCAGGAAAGGCAGCTTTTCCGCTATCTGATCTCTGTTTCCGGGGTAGGTGCCAATACGGCAAGATTGATCCTGTCAGCATATTCACCGGATGAGATCAGTACCGCTATTTCCCTCGAAAATGTTAAGCTTTTAGAGTCGATCAAGGGAATCGGTGCTAAATCAGCACAGAGGATTGTAATCGACCTGAAAGATAAACTTGAAAAAGGCAGCTATATATTAGAAGAAAAATATACTATGTCGCACAATACGCTCTTTAATGATGCGTTAACAGGATTGACCTCATTAGGGTTCAACAGGAAGCAAGCTGAAAAGGCGCTCGACAAAGCATTTACCGGTATTAAAGATAACAACCCAGAATCTGACTTTACTGTTGAAGAGCTTATCAGGGAAGCCCTGAAGCTCCTTTAGCTGCTATTTCCTTCAAACCTTGAGGAAATTTGATTTGCACAACACCGTCCTGAGGACGGTAAAAACTAACATGGATAATTGATACGGATAATTAAATATCTGTTCGCTTTTTTTGTTTTTGTTTCTTTTCTCTCCATCGTGTGGGAAACTTCAGCTGTTGGAAATGGCGAGGAAACTATCCCTGTTCCCTGGTTACCCCCTGACACAATCGAGCCGGATACTACCGCCCCCATAAGCTTAATTTATCCATTTCACGACAATAGTGATCTGTTATACGTACCTGCCGACACCCATGGCTTATACATGGGAAACCCTTCCAACCTGCACACTGAAATTGAGTATGACCCAGAGACCAACCAATATCAGTTTCAAAATAAGATCGGAGACTTGAATTACAGGAACCCTTCCTACATGACTTTTGATGAATATCAGGATTTTGAATTAAAAAACTCCGTACGCAGTTACTGGAAACAACGATCGCAATCTTCTACGGGAGTTGATCGTGGCGACGGTATCATTCCAAAGATCTATGTCGGCGGTAAGTTTTTCGAAACAATCTTTGGCAATAACACTATCGATATCCGCCCCCAGGGGTCAGCAGAATTGATCTTCGGGATCATGAACAATAAAACCGATAACCCTACTCTGAATGTAAGACAGCGCAGGACCACAAACTTCGACTTCGATATGAAGATACAGATGAACGTGGTAGCCAAGATCGGGGACAAGATAGAATTCCGTACAAATTACAACACTGAAGCAACTTTTGATTTTGAGAATAAGCTGCAGTTGAAATACGAAGGGAAAGAGGATGAGATCCTCAAACTCATTGAAGCGGGTAACGTATCGCTGCCTCTTAATACATCCCTGATCACCGGCAATCAAAGTTTATTCGGGATCAAAACCAAATTGCAGTTTGGAAGAACAATGGTCACGGCTGTGTATTCTGAACAACAAAGTGAAACCTCACAGGTTACGGTACAGGGTGGGGCACAATCCAATGATTTCTATCTCACTGCCGTAGATTACGATGAAAATAAACATTTCTTTCTCTCACAATATTTCAGAGATAGATATGAGCTGGCCCTCTCAGAGCTTCCACTGGTAATATCCGACATTAACATTACCAAGGTTGAAGTTTGGGTGACCAATATCGGTGCAGCTGTCACACAAAACAGGAACATTGTTGCCTTTCAGGACCTTGGCGAAAATAAGGTGATCTATAATTCCAACGTTGATCCCATCCCGGGAAGGTCATTACCATCGAACAATTCAAACACCCTGTTACTGGAGCTTGATACGGCAAAGATCCGTGATATCAATACTGTTTCAAATTACTTAAAGAGCCTTGGCTTTGACCCGGGTGTTGATTTTGAAAAAGTTGAAGTAGCCCGTCAGCTGGATGCATCAGAATATACAGTCAACGGCAAACTGGGATTTATTTCTCTCAATACAACACTGAATTCTGATCAGACCCTCGCCGTTGCGTTCCAGTACTCTGTGATCGGACAGGACAGCTCTCTGTTACAGGTTGGTGAATTCTCAGATCAGGGAATAGTTGCTCCCGCCTGCCTCTCTGTGAAACTCCTTAAAAGCACCTCCCTGAATACACGCATACCCATGTGGGACCTGATGATGAAAAACATCTATTCCATCGGTGCCTACCAGGTGAGCAGGGATAAGTTCATTATGAATATTCTTTATTCCGGGAACGATAATGGGGTGCCAACCGGTTATTTTGTTGAAGGGCCTGAGAACATTAAGGGAGTACCGCTGCTGAAAATTTTTAATCTTGACAACCTGAACCAGCAATTAAATCCACCGGATGACGGCCTTTTCGACTTCATCGATGGCGCTGCCACCAGCGGGGGTACAATGCAATCTTCCAATGGTAAGATATTCTTCACCGTACTTGAACCATTTGGCAGTTATCTCCGGGGCGAGATCATTGATAATGGAGGGGACTCTGCCCTGGCGAACCGCTATTGTTATGACTCATTATATACCCTGACTAAAACGGGCGCAGAGCAATTCCCCGATAAGAATAAATACATACTGGAAGGTTTCTACCAATCATCTTCGGGTTCTGAGATCAGCCTGAATGCCTTTAATGTCCCCCGGGGATCAGTTAAAGTGACTGCCGGTGGCCGTACACTTACAGAAAATGTTGATTATACCGTTGACTATACTCTGGGCCGTGTACGTATCATCAACGAGGGCATCCTGAATTCAGGAACCCCCATCAATGTATCCATGGAGAATAATACTTTGTTCAACATCCAGACAAAGCGATTAATGGGTGCACGGGTTGAACATGTATTCAATCCCAATTTCCTGATGGGCGGTACCATCCTAAACCTGCGTGAAAGGCCTCTTACACAAAAAGTTAGTTATGGCAATGATCCGATAAACAATACTATTTGGGGCCTCGATCTGAATTATCAGACGGAGTCGAGGTTTCTGACCAAAATGGTTGACGCGATACCATTCATCGAAACTAAAGCTCCCTCTATGGTCAGTGTTAATGCCGAATTTGCTCAATTTCTCCCGGGGCATTCACGTGCCATTGGAAAAACAGGTACTTCCTATATTGACGACTTTGAGGGCGCTAAGTCAACCATTGACCTGAAGAACTATGGCACCTGGTTCCTGGCCAGTACACCGCAGGGACAGGAGGATCTCTTCCCTGAGACTAATATCGTAGGTGCATTTAATTTTAAAACACAGATCGATTATGGTAAAAACAGGGCCAAGTTTGCCTGGTATATCATCGATCCCCTGTTTTATGACAGGAATAGTTCCCTTGTGCCCCCCAATGTTTCCAAGGATGAACTTTCCAAGAACTCTGTCAGGCAGGTTTTGGAAACAGAGGTATTCCCGAATAAGGATATCCCCAGTGGTGTACCAACGAATATTGCGGTTTTCAACATGGCTTATTATCCTACCGAACGTGGCCCCTATAACTATGATGATGCGCCCGGGCCTTATACCCAAGGTGTAGATGCCAACGGCAACCTGAATAACCCTGAAACCCGCTGGGGTGGGGTAATGCGTAAGATTGAGTCAACCGACTTTGAAGCGACCAATGTTGAGTATATCGAATTTTGGCTGATGGATCCATTCAGCGAAGATTCAACCAATAAAGGAAAATTGTATTTTAACCTTGGGGACATCTCTGAAGATATGCTTCGCGACTCCCGGAAATCATATGAAAACGGCATGCCTACTACGGCAGAGGTTACAAACGTAGACGAAACCGGATGGGGACGTGTTCCAAATGTTCAGTCATTGGTCGAGTCATTCGACACAGAAGAAGACTCCCGTGTGTACCAGGATATTGGTTACGACGGACTGGGTGACAGCGATGAGCGCCTTTTCTATAGCGAATCAGGTATGCACCCATACCTGGATACCATTGCTGCTTTATATGGCCCTAATTCAGCTGCTTACCAGAAAGCATTTCTTGATCCTTCATCTGATAACTACCATTATTTCAGAGGCAGTGACTACGATGAAGACCCTAAGTTTTCCAGCGTACTTGAAAGGTATAAGAACTTTAACGGCGCTGAGGGCAACTCCCCTACCGATGCTCAAAATCCGGAAGCATATCCTACGGCTGCAACCTCTTTGCCGGATGTAGAGGACCTGAACCGCGACAATACCCTCAGTGAAGCAGAGCGTTACTTCCAATACGAGATAGAGCTGGATCCAGCGAATATGGAAGTAGGAAACCAGTATATCACGGATGTATTCACTGCCGTAGGAATTGCTCTTCCTAACAATAAAAAGGGCAGTACCAAATGGTACCAGTTTAAGGTCCCGATCAGCCAGCCCGACCGTGCCATTGGTGGCATAACAGATTTTAAATCCATTCGTTTCATGCGTGTTTTCATGAAAGACTTTGAACGCCCGGTAGTGCTAAGGTTTGCCACCTTTGAACTGGTACGGGGTGAATGGAGGAAATACCAGCATTCACTTCTTGCTGCCGGCGAATATATTCCTGATGACATCCAGGCGCTCACCACATTCGACATTTCAACACTTAATATCGAAGAAAATGGCTTCAGGCAGCCTATCCCTTATGTGATCCCTCCCGGCATAGAGAGAGAGACCAATCTGGGGACCACCAACCTGATAAGGTTAAATGAGCAGGCAATGGTACTGAATGTATGCGGATTGGTCGATGGGGATGCAAGAGCTGCATACAAAACAACCAGCTTTGATTTCAGGCAGTACAAAAAAATGAAGATGTATGTGCATGCTGAAAAGTCACTTGAATCACAGGATTTGGAATACGGTGACCTGACTTGCTTTATCAGGATCGGGTCTGACTTTACAGAAAACTATTATGAATACGAAGTACCCCTGACATTTACACCATGGGAAACAATAGACCCTGAGGGTATCTGGCCGGCCTCCAATAGTTTTGAAATTGACCTTGAGGAATTGGTAAATGTCAAACATCGGCGAAATATTGCCATGCGAGAGCCCGGAAGCCAGGTACACCTGAACTTCCCTTATGTTGAATATTCCGGCGACCGGAGAGTTACCGTGCTTGGATCACCAACCGTCAGTGACGTGAAAACAATCATGATCGGTGTAAGAAATCCCAAAAAGCCGGGAGTGGTGGAGATGGAACCACTCTGTGCTGAAATATGGGTTAACGAACTCAGACTTACTGATTTCAACAAAAAAGGCGGATGGGCGGCAACCACAACCATACAAGCACAACTTGCCGATTTCGGCCAGGTAACCGTAGCAGGCATGCATAGTTCAGCAGGTTTTGCCAGCCTCGACAGCAAACTCAACGATGTTAACCTGGAATCCCTTTCCCAGTTCGATGTTTCGACTGACCTTCAACTCGGAAAATTCTTCCCTGAAAAAGCCGGCATCAGGATACCAATGCATTTTGACTATTCTGAAACACATATTACTCCGGAGTATAACCCCCTGGACCCTGATATCTTACTTCAGGAAGATCTGGATTCTTACGTAGCAAAAGACAAACAGGACTCGGTGAAACGCCTGGTGGTGGATTATACACAGCGCAAGAATATCAATTTTATGAATATCAGGAAAGATCGGGTAGGAAGCGCAAAGAAGCCCAAAGTGTATGATATTGAGAACTTCAACTTTACCTATGCATATTCTGAGATATACAACAGGAATGTAGATATAGAATATGATCTGTTACAGGAATATAGGGGAGGATTTGGATATAATTTCGCCACTGCCCCGAAAAATGTAAGGCCTTTTGAAAAGATCGGTTTCATTTCCAAGACAAAAGCACTGCTTATCATTAAAGACTTTAACTTTTATTACCTTCCTAAGTCATTCAGTTTCACAACAGAGATGAACCGCGCCTATGGGGAAATGAAACTGAGGGACAAGAGCCTTGGTGTGATAAAAATACGGCCTACTTTTAACAAAACCTGGAACTGGGACCGTAATTATGATCTGAAGTTTGACCTTGCAAAATCCCTGTCGATACAATATAATGCCCTTGCCAAAACCTACATTAATGAAGCACCCGGCAGTAAACATAAGAACAGTGAATGGTATGACAGCGAAGGACAAGATACCGTCAGTGTTAAAAACCAGATCTTTAGTTTTGGGAATATGGACCGTTTCGTTCAAAACTTCTCTATAAACTATGTCATCCCCATTGACAAACTGCCATTTCTTGAATGGGTTACATCCACCTTCACATACCAGGCAAGTTATAGCTGGACAGCATCACCTTTATCTATTCAGCAACGCCTGGGAAATCAAATTGAGAATTCCAGGACCATACAATTGAATGGAAATCTGGCTTTTGACAAGTTGTATAACAAGTCACCATATTTAAAGCAACTTCTCAGGCCTAAGAATCAACGCCAGCGTGGTGGCCCACCCCCAAGGAATCGGGGAGGGACACAGCAAGCACAGGACCAAGGAGCTGAAGCAGATACTTTAGAGAAGCCCAAGGTGAACTACTTTAAAATCATTGGTGAAGGTTTACTGAAGGTCGTACTGGGTATTAAAAAAACAACCATCACCTATTCTCAAAGTCAGGGAACCGCATTGCCGGGTTTTCTTCCTCAGCCTAATTTACTGGGGACCAATTGGAGTGAAGGGGCACCCGGACTTGGCTTCACCTTTGGAAGCCAGAAAGACCTGCGACAGGAAGCCGGAGAAAAGGGATGGATAACAACCGACTCAACCCTGAACCAACCATACCTCAAAAAATACCAGGATGCCTTTGTGTTCCGAACTTCTGTGGAGCCAATTTCAGATTTTAAAATCGAAGTGACAGCTGACAGGAGCTACTCTGAGAACCATCAGGAATATTACCGCTGGTCGGACACCCTTGGATCCTTTAATGCTTTCTCACCAACTGATGCAGGAAGCTATAGCATTTCATATATTGCCTGGGGAACTGCATTTGAGAAGGAATCAGGTGATAATATTTCTGAAACTTTCGAGAGGATGAAATCGATCAGGCCCGAAATTGCAGAACAACTGGCCAGGGAAAACCCGAACTGGAATGGAGAATATGTTTATGATTCTCTTACAGGTAATTATTATCCTGATGGGTATGGGCCTAACTCACCGGAGGTTCTGAGACCTGCGTTCCTTGAAGCATATTCAGGGAGAAGTGGATCGAAAGCAAACAGGGATTACTTTCCAACATTCCCTCTTCCAAATTGGCGTATAACATATACAGGCTTGTCTAAGATTGAGTTTATTTCACGATTTATACAAAAACTGACCCTTGCGCACGGCTATAATTCTACCTATTCGATCAACTCCTTCCGGACTAACGTCAATTATGTGGATGCCAATGGATCTCCTTCCAGTAAACAACCCTTCTCTTCTGATTATGTTTCAAGATATGACTTCGGGCAAATCTCCATTGCAGAGCAGTTTTCCCCACTCTTCGGGATCGATATGACCTTTCATAACAGTTTGTCCACTAAGATAGAATATAAAAAATCACGTAATCTTACCCTTAGTTTTGCCAACAACCAGATTACAGAGGTAAAGAGCAATGAGTTGGTTGTTGGTTTGGGCTACAGGATCAAGAATCTTGGATTTACTATAAAGGCCCTTGGTGGCGGTGGGCGGAAAACCAGGATGGAAAGCGATCTGGATATCAAGGTCGACTTTTCGATCAGAAGCAATAAAACCGTACTGAGAAGCCTCGATGAGGACATCAACCAGGTTTCCGCCGGACAAAAAATCTTTTCTATCAACACTTCCATCGATTATATGTTGAATCAAAACCTCAGCATACGCTTCTTCTTCGATAAGATCATTAACAACCCCTTTGTTTCTAACCAATACAAAAACTCAACTACAAACGGAGGTATCAG
>JAGLEK010000129.1 GCA_023145125.1 Bacteroidales bacterium
AATTTTTACATTTGTATGAAATGAAAGCCCATCTTTTTGCCTTGAGTTTCTTATTGTTATTCTTTGCCTCTGCATTTTCGCAGGAAAAAGAGAAGGCTGTGGAATTTCTGCCGGATGTGCATTATTTCGATCCGCTTATCCTGGATCCTGTTGAGTGCCAGTCGTATGGATCCCTTTATGCCTACTGGGAGGGCGGCAACAAGCAGGATCTTATCTTTTCCCCGCTGGCACTGGGTTTTCAATTGCCTGTGGTACACTGGGACAAGGGTGATCATGGTTTTGAGATCGGCTTAATGATCACGGTCTTCTTCCAGTTTTCATTTGATGAGCCAGGCAGTGTTTTTCAGGTGAACCTGATCAACACGGACTTTAAGGTGGGTATTCCATTTATTTATCGAAAAAATCGTTTTTCCCTTCGAACAGCCCTTTACCATGTGTCATCGCATTTTTCGGAGGAATATATTTTCCGGAACGGCCTCACCACCTTCGGGGAAAACAGGAACACCTATGATGCGATCGACATCCATGCCTCCTGGCAGTTTAAAAAGATGAGATATTATGGTGGCGTGGGGATGGCCTTTAACTCTCCGCATAACAGGGGCGTATGGAAGTTCCAGGGCGGTATTCTCTTCAGGAGCCCGGTAAAGGAAGGCTCAAAGTTCAATTATATTGCCGGTGCGGATTTCCAGGTGTTGCAGGAAACAAAGTGGAGCCTGAACACTCAGCTGGGTGCCGGTATTGAGCTGGCTTTGCGCCCCGACCGTACCTTCCAGGTGATGCTTCAATATTTTAACGGAAACCTTCCTTACAGCCAGTATACGCATCTTAAGGTGCAGTATTTGGGTGCAACGCTCATAGGCCAGCCTTTTTAGAGTGCCGAGTGATGAGTGCCGAGTGCCGAGTTGGATTTTAATGAAAGTAAGAGCGGGGAATTTTTAATTAATCCATATTCACCAATAGCCTATCTCATCACACATCCTAATAGATTATGATCTTCCTGTGTGCCTGCTGGAAACCGGTGGATAAAACGAGGAGATAGATCCCTGCGGGGAGGCCTGATACATCCATTTGCAAGGTGCCGGTACCCGGAGGTATGTTATTTGTGGCCATCACCCTGCCCTGCAGATCATAGATACTGACAAGTGCGGGAGAGTTGAGATGCTGCAACTCCAGATTAAGCATTGTAGATGAAGGATTGGGATATATTTTCATATCAATATCCGGTTCCCGGCTTTCTTCTACGGATATCAGAAAACTTTCTACCAGGGCAGTCCATCCCGGAGCAGTGGTGGCAGGGTCAGATCTAAAGCGAAGGGTCATGACCTCAGAAGACTCAATTTCCGGGGGAGTGGTGTTTCCGGTATATCCACCGATAAGATATCCGCCGGGATAATATCCATCATACACCCACAGGGAATCGTAGCCTGTTTCAAGGTTGAATTGAGTAAACTGCAGCCGTATGGCTTCATCATCAAGTCCATGGATAGTAATGGTGTAATTCTCATCATTATAATAATTCCAGGTAGGGCCACCGGAATCATACAAAGTGTCATAAAGGGTGATCTGCGTTCCCTGTGCAAGGTTTTCGTTGATGACCTCCCACAGGTCGGTATAGCCGTTATCGTAACCCAGCGCCCAGATGCCTATGCCTGCAAGGCCACGGTAGTTAACCATCTTGTAACGGCGTTCCAGCGAGTTGGCATCATTTACGAAACATTGGTTCCACCCATTATCATTGTATGAGTAATAGGGGCCGAAAGAGTTTGGTTCAAGGTGCTTGTTTTCCGTTGAATAATTGCCGGAAGTATTGTTTTTGATCTTGGCCCATGTATAAGCTGAACCATAGCCGGTAGTGGCAGAGGGGGCTATGCCGGAAGCCGTTGGCCATTCCCGCGCATAATATGGAACACCTATCAGCATTTTGTTCATGGGCATTCCCTCCGACTGATAATAGGATACGGTCCGGGATACGCTGTAGCTGTATCCTGATGTCATGTTGTAGTGCGGGTCGGTGGGGCCGGCCATGCTGCT
>JAGLEK010000013.1 GCA_023145125.1 Bacteroidales bacterium
AATGTAAAGCATAATGTTCCTGTTGAGCTGATCACCAGAATGGATGAAAGCCCGATGGAGCACAAGGTAAGCGATATACTGAAAGTAAAATCTTATTACCACTTCATCAAAGCTGTGAATTATTACCTCGTTGCTAATAATTTCCACAACGACCTCTTTATCGGTGATAACTGTGAAGGCTTTGCAGCATATAAAGAGGGCCTCCTGAAAGAGAATTTTGTTGACCTCGTAGAAAAGTCAGGTGTGGCATTTATGGACAGCGTGATCGAGTTTGCCAAGGCATATAATAATGAGATGAATGCGGTCATTATCTTCTCCGAAAAAGAGGTTTGTTCCAATGCTTGCAGTGAAATGTCTAACCTGGCCCTGATCACAGGAAAACTCGGTAAGACAGCTAACGGCCTCATGAGCATCAAAGAGAAGAATAATGCACAGGGTATCTTCGATATGGGTATCTGCCCGACCCTTGGTGTTGGGGCAACCGATATCAGGAATAAGGGCCTTGTGGCACAGATGAAGAAGGTCTGGAAAGTGAAATCCGTTCCGAAGGAGGTGAATGAAAGCCAGTTTGAGCGCCTTGAAAAAGGAAAATTGAAAAACCTGTTCATTTTTGGGGAAGACCCGCTTGGATGCACCGAGGATAGGGTGAAAGTTGCCGGTTGGCTTACGATCGCTGATTTTGTCGTGGTGATGGACTATTTCATGACCGACACTGCCAACCAGGCGGACCTCTTGCTGCCGGCCAGTTTCCCCTTTGAATCAGGCGGCACCTTTACAAATACCCAAAAGGTGATACAGCATTTCGAAGCCGGGTTTGACCCTGCATCCGGAATGACCACGCTGGAACAGCTGGCTGCGCTGTTGAAACAATTTGATATCAGGCAAAAAAACGATGCAGAGGCTGTCATGTCAGAGATCGTTAAGTTTCTCCCGGCCGGGGATGGGAAAGAAAAGTTTTTATTCCAGATATCAGAGGAGAGTACAGACTGCCGCATGTTTAATCATGGTTGCGATTATATCGTTAAGCATTTTGACGAAGAATTTGATAACGCATTCGATTAGTAGAAGTTTAGGGTTGCCAACCTTAATAGGGTTGGCAACCCTTTTTTTTAAAATTAATTAGGTTTATAACATAAACAAGTTTATATTTGCAAAATAAACTCAATTAAAATGATATGGAAAATCAATTTGATGAAAGACAAAGCCTCGCTATTATAAGCGAGATGATTGATAATGCAAGGGAGCGAATAGTTGATGATGGCTTTTTCTATCTTTTGTGGGGCTACCTGGTTTTTATTGCTGCCCTTTCGCATTTTGCATTGCTGGAATTCGTGCAATGGGAGTATGCATGGGTACCCTGGCCTGTTTTAATGACTCTTGGCGGAGTTTTAAGTGCTTTTGTCGGTGCCAGGAAAGCCTCAGAAGCTAAGCACAAGACATTTTTCGATACTGCAGCGATGTACCTGTGGTCGGCTTTCCTGATCGCATTGTTTATGATCCTGGCTTTTACCGCCCTGGGAAAGATCGACGGCTTGGTAGCCTATCCGCTGATCATGGTGATATACGGAATAGGGACCTGGGTTTCCGGAGGGATCTTAAAATTTGTACCGCTCATAATCGGTGGCATTTTGTGCTGGATACTGGCCGGGGTCGCCTTCTATTTTCCCTTTAACATTCAGCTCTTACTGCTGGCATTATCAATTCTGATCGCATACATCATCCCGGGGCATATGTTGAAATTCAAGGCTTCGAAAAATGTTTAAGGAGCTTGATCCCATATTGCATAGCCAGCTGCGGCTGTCGATCATGTCCTTGCTAATGAGTGTTGAGTCAGGAGAGTTCTCATGGCTTCTCGAAAAAACCGATTCCACACGCGGGAACCTGAGTGTACAGATCAGCAAACTAAAAGATGCGGGCTTTATAAAGGTAAAAAAGAGCTTTAGGAATAACTATCCCCTGACTACCTGCCGCATCACTAAAAAAGGGATTGATGCATTTGAGAAATATGTGGAAGCGATATCTTCATACTTGAAGCACTAAGTTGGCAACCCTAAACCGATTTTCGTACCTTTACTCCTTCATCAAGGCTTTAGCATAATATGACCGGAACCGACGACAATCCGTCAAAATATTTCTATAACGACACCTCCTTCGATACGCTCATGAAGAAGCGTATCTATAATGTGTTGCTTATTTCCAGCGCCTATGATGCCTTTATCCTCGAAGAGGATGGCCGCATCGACGAGCAGATATTTAACGAGTACGTTTCACTTAACCTGCGTTATCCTCCCCAGTTTATTCAGGTTACGAATGAGGAAAAGGCTTTTGAAGAGCTTGCAGAAGGTGATATCGACCTGGTTGTTACTATGCTGAGTGCCGAAGACGAAGACACCTTTGGCATTGCAAAAAAGATCAAGAAAAAGTACGACGGTATTCCTATCGTAGTGCTGACACCATTTTCGAGGAGGGTGACCATAAACCTCGATAAGGAAGATCTCAGCGCAATTGATTATGTGTTTAGCTGGCTGGGGAATGCCGACCTGCATTTGGCGATCATCAAGCTTATCGAGGATAAGATGAATGCTGAACATGATGTAAATGAGGTTGGCGTGCAAGTCATCATCCTGGTGGAGGATTCGGTGAGGTTTTATTCAAGCTACCTGCCCAATATTTATAAGATCATCTTTAAGCAATCACAGCGGTTCATGATGGAGGGCCTGAATGAGCATCAACAGATGATGCGGATGCGTGGCAGACCCAAAATCTTATTGGCCACGAATTATGAGGAGGCTATCCTTCTCTTTGAGAAATACAAGAACAACCTGTTAGGGATCATTTCTGATATCTCCTACGACAGGAATGGAAAACCTGATAAAGAGGCAGGGCTTCGACTGGTAAAAAAAGTAAAAGCAGCCGACAGCCTGATGCCGATCCTGCTGCAGTCCTCCGATATCCATCAATCGGCTAAAGCCAAAGAATTAAAGGTTGGTTTCATAAATAAGCAGTCGAAGACCATCTCCATTGAACTTAAAAATTTTGTATCGGAGTTCTTTGCATTCGGTGACTTCGTTTTTATTGATCCGAAAACAATGAAGGAAATCGACCGGGCACGAAACCTGAAGACCCTTCAGAAAAAGATCCATAAGATACCTGATTCAACCTTACAGTATCACCTGGCAAGGAATCATATTTCCAAGTGGCTGAGGGCGAGGGCCCTGTTCCCGCTTGCTGAACGCTTCAAAGATGTAACACTGGAAGATTTTGACAGCCTTGAAGCAGTAAGAAAATACCTTTTCGATTCCATTGGCAACTACCGGCTGACCAAGGCTCGCGGTGTGATAGCCGAATTTCGTCGCGACAGCTTCGATGAATACCTCTCCCTGTCGCGTATCGGTGAAGGTTCCCTGGGCGGAAAAGCACGTGGATTGGCTTTCCTGGATTCAATGATCAAGAGGAATCAGTTGTATGATAAGTGGGATGGTGTACGGATCACTATTCCCAAAACAGTGGTTCTTGGGACCGATATTTTCGACGAGTTCATGGAAGAGAATAACCTGTATAAGATCACTATGTCGGATCTGTCAGACGAAGAGATCCTTACCAGGTTCCTGGGAGCAAAACTGCCATTAAGGATCAAGGAAGATCTTCAAACACTGATCTCCTTCATCAAGAATCCGCTTGCCGTGAGGTCGTCGAGCCTCCTTGAAGATTCATATTATCAGCCTTTTGCCGGGATCTATTCCACCTATATGATACCCAACATCGAATCGGATGAGAAGAGAATGCTTAATATGCTCAGCGAGGCGATCAAGAGCGTATATGCATCTGCCTACTTCAAGGACAGCAAGGCTTATATGGCAGCAACATCCAATGTGATCGATGAGGAGAAAATGGCGATCGTTATTCAACAGGTGGTGGGCAGGCGTTATGCAAACAGGTTTTATCCGACATTTTCAGGCGTAGCAAGGTCTATTAACTTTTATCCCATCGAGCCGGAAACTATGGAAGATGGTATAGCCAATATTGCCCTTGGCCTTGGAAAATATATCGTTGACGGAGGCATGACCTTGCGCTTCAGTCCTAAATATCCAAAAAAAGTACTCCAGACCAGCACTCCGGAACTGGCCATGCGCGAAACCCAGCGGTTTTTTTATGCCCTTGACCTGATGGCCGACAGCTTCAGGCCTTGTCTCGATGATGCTATGAACCTTTTAAAACTCCGGTTAACCGAAGCTGAGAAAGACAGATCCATGCGCTTTTTAGCTTCTACATATGATTACCAGAGCAAGATGCTGCGTGACGGAGTGCAGCAGGAAGGTAAAAAACTGATTACATTTTCAGCTATTTTAAATCATAATGTCTTTCCCCTTGCAGAGATCCTTCAGGAAGTTTTGGAAACAGGGCAGCGCGAGATGGGTAAACCCATTGAGATCGAGTTTGCTGTCGACATGAGTCCCAATAAAGATGACCCCCATACCTTCCATCTGCTGCAGATCCGTCCCATTGTTGAATGTGATGAGTCGGTGGATGTAGATATTGATAATATCAAGGATAGCGATATAATCATGAGCTGTGAAACTGCACTTGGCAATGGTTACATCGATGATATTATTGACCTGGTATATGTAAGGCCTGAGAGCTTTGATTCGGCCAGAACCCATGAAATTGCCGATCTCATCGGAAAGGTCAACGACCAATTCCTGGAGAGCGGAAAAAACTATATCCTGATCGGCCCCGGCCGCTGGGGCTCTGCTGATCCGCATCTTGGCATCCCGGTTAAATGGCCCCAGATCTCTGCCGCCAGGCTCATCGTGGAATCAGGATTGGAAAATTACCGTATCGACCCCAGCCAGGGAACGCATTTCTTCCAGAACCTGACCTCATTCCGCGTGGGCTATTTCACCATTAACCCATTCATCAATGACGGTACCTACGACCTGGATTTCCTGGCAGGACAAAAAGCCGTTTATGAAGATGAATTTATCCGCCATATCCGCTTTAATAAGCCCGTGGTGATCGCAATTGACGGGAAGAAGAAGAAGGGGGTGGTTCTTAAGCCAGGGAAATAGT
>JAGLEK010000130.1 GCA_023145125.1 Bacteroidales bacterium
CTCATATCTACCATTCGTTAGGCAGGGTGGTGATCAAAAAGATTGTATTAAGGGTTCTTGTAAATTGTTATAAATTTGCGCCTTATTAATCAATGAAAATTTATACCATGATGAAAAACGTATTATCCAGACTCCGCACGAAGGTACTGATTGTGATCTTTCTTGCCGGGGCATTAGCAAATTCAAACACAATGGCACAAAAGCAGATCCCTCTTGAAGATTTTTTCAAGAATCCCGAAAAGACTTATTTCCAGATCTCACCTGACGGGAAATATTTCTCTTACACAGCTCCTTATGAGAATAGGATGAACATTTTCGTTCAGAAGATAGGAAGCAAGAAAGCAACCAGGCTCACCAGTGAAACCGATCGTAGCGTTGCAGGCTATTTTTGGGCAAACAAGGATCGTATCCTTTATCTCAAAGATGATGGCGGGGATGAGAACTTTGCCTTATACGGCGTAGATAAGAATGGTAAAAACCTTAAATGCCTCACCTGTTTTGAGGATGTAAGGACCCAGATCCTTGATGAGCTGGAAGATATTCCTGATGAGGTTATTATCGGACTCAATAAAAGAAATCCACAGGTGTTCGATCCGTATCGCCTGAACATTGTAAGCGGCGAGATGACCATGCTGGCAGAAAATCCGGGTAACATCATGGGATGGATGACCGACCATAAAGGGAAATTGCGTGCAGCATTCGCCATTGTTGACGGTGTAAACACACAGATCCTGTACAGGGATAACGAGGATGAAGAATTCGAAGCTGTACTTACAACAAGCTTCAAGGAAGATATCAGCCCTGCATTCTTTGATTTTGAAAACAAGAATGTATATGCCACTTCAAACCTTGGACGCGACAAGTCTGCCGTGGTGCTGTTTGACATAGCCAATGGCAAGGAACTTGAAGTTCTTTATGAAAATGTTGATTATGATGTAAGCAGTGTTCATTACTCAAGAAAAAGGCAGGTGATCACTTCAGCCTCCTACACTTCATGGAAAAGGGAGCGTAACTTCTTCGATGAGCAAACAAAGAAATTATTTGCCCGGCTGGAGAAAGACCTTGGTGAGTATGAAATTGCCATCACCGGAATGAATAAAGCGGAGGATATGTATATCATTCGCACGTACAGCGACCGCTCACTGGGCGCATACTATCTGTATGATCTGAATAATGATAAGATCGAGAAGATCCATGATGTTAGTCCCTGGATCGATGAAAATGAAATGGCAAATGTATACCCCATTAAATATACTGCACGTGACGGCCTCGTGATCAATGGATATCTGACACTTCCTAAGGGTCTTACCATGGAAACAGCCAAAGACCTGCCTGTAGTTCTTAATGTACACGGAGGGCCATGGGCACGCGACAGCTGGGGCTTTAACCCCGAAGTGCAGTTCCTTGCCAATCGTGGATATGCAGTCTTGCAGATGAACTTCAGGGGTTCCACCGGTTATGGCCGCGAATTCTGGGTAAAGTCATTCAAACAATGGGGATTAGCAATGCAGGATGACGTCACCGATGGTGCTTACTGGCTGATCAACGAAGGCATTGCCGACAAAGACAAGATCGCCATCTATGGCGGAAGCTATGGCGGATATGCCACCTTGCAGGGTATTGTTGTCACTCCTACGCTTTATGCTGCAGCAGTTGACTATGTGGGCGTTTCCAACCTCTTCACATTCCTGGAGACCATACCTCCTTACTGGAAGCCGCTGCTTGATATGATGTACGAAATGGTAGGCCACCCCGAAACGGACAAGGTACTGCTTGAAGCCACTTCCCCGGCACTGAATGCACACAAGATCATGACCCCGTTATTCGTAGCCCAGGGTGCTAACGACCCCAGGGTGAACATCGACGAATCGGATCAGATCGTGAAAGCACTCGAAGACAGAGGAATCGAAGTTGAATATATGGTGAAAGATGACGAAGGCCATGGTTTCCATAATGAAGAAAATCGTTTCGACTTCTACCGTGCTATGGAAGCTTTCCTTTCGAAACATATTAAATAGAACACTCTTAAATTTTTAATAAAGGGGATGCTGTAGTGATATGGCGTCCCTTTTTTAGTTTTGGGTGTTGGATGGAAATATGATATCCGATATTCGGAAATAGTAGTGTCCGGTTAAAATTCATTTGGATTGGAAAAACACCTGTAGATGTTAAGTTTT
>JAGLEK010000131.1 GCA_023145125.1 Bacteroidales bacterium
CCCCATACTTCAATTGTAGGTATTGGAAGATCTTTGTTTAGCCATGGCCATTGTATTTTTTGTTTTTCCTGTGCATAAGTATAGGAAAACGCAAGTAAGAAGATAAGGATTGCTAAAGCTGTTCTTTTCATTAAAAATACTTTTTTGCTTTTTGTATAAGACAATTATTCAAGGTGTCTGGCGCCCGTAAAAGTAATTGTATTCTCCCATATAATTATTGATCGCCAACAAATAATATGCTCCCGCCGTCGAAGAGCGGGCCATCATAAAGTTCGACTGCCTCTATATCCAGGGAAGCAAAATATTCTTTTACCTTATCCCCTTCCGGGTATTTGCTTAAAGATCCTATTACAAAAACCTTGTTATCACTGATGCCGCAGCAGCCACCGAAAAACCCGTGTTTAAAACCCTCGAGCAATATCCCTTCAGGATCTACATAAAGGCAATCCTTCCCAAATCTGTCAAGCACCCTTTTGATCATGGCATCTGATGTGATGAAATGTTCATCCTTAAGCGCAAGCAGGTTGCAGCGGGTATAGCCCTGATCCACATGGATGAGGTCGGCATCTTCGCCCAGTCTTGTGATCACTGCGTCGGTATTTCGGAAGTTATGGATGAGATAGCCGTTGGCGGATACGGCATTGTAGGCCGATGATGCAGGATATTTTTGGCATACAGCCTGTTCACCCCTGATAAATGTTATGCCTGCCTTTTCCAGTTCATGAAAATGGTTTTCGGGAAGGTTTGGGGCAACTACGAGTTCATCACCAATCCGGTGAAAAAAAATATCGGGATGCCCGGAGATGGCCTCATATGTGATCCCTGTTGTTTGCAGTTCGAGAAGTTCTCCGTATTCCCGCAGCCTGTTCCTGGCCTGTTCCGGTATTTTCTTATCAATAATAATGAGCATGATATTCCCTGTTTTTTAATGATTCATCCCTGTAAAAAACCACTGTATCATATAACTCAAGGAGCGCTTTTTTATTTTTAGCAGCATAGCCGATGGCAAAATTAAACTGCCCCGGGGAAACATTTATCTCAAGTTTTTTATGATCCGATCCTTTCATAAGCGGAGCGAATTCTTCCGCCCATATTTCCGTCATAACCAATTCCCTGAAAGCTTCATGGAAAGGGCCTGCAACAAGCTCGTCCCCGCTGAGGAAGCCTTCGGCAGGGTGCAATCCCATTTTTATCACCTTTACGCCCCCCGCCTCAAGCACCTTGAATACATCTGCCGAGCTTTGAATGGCTTCTTCCATGCCCAGGGGCACATATTTGCCTTCA
>JAGLEK010000132.1 GCA_023145125.1 Bacteroidales bacterium
ACCCCACCAAGGCCAACACGTCCCGCTGCTGAACCACAAATGGAAGATGAAGCAGCAGATGATGCCGGCGAGAAGGAAAGCGAGATCAGACTGATTGATAACACTCCTGATAATACCGAAGAGATATCCAGGCCTGCTATCAGCAAGAAAACCGATGAAGAAAAACCGGAGATAATCCGTTTTACCCTCGGTGACACCTCCCCTGAGCCGGCAAAGAAAGAGACAATAGCAGAAGTTAGCGCACCAAGCGATGAAATTACGGAACCTGAATTGGATAGTATCATTTTAAAGGAGACACAGCCTGACTTTAAGACTGTGGAAGAAAATGAAGCTGATACTTTCACGCTGGAAGAGAAAGAAGCCCTCGAGAAAAAGACAAAAGAGCGTATTGAGCGCCTGCGCCAGATGAGCATCAAGCTTAAAAGCCCCGGCGGACTCTCAGATCTGGAGATCGAACCTGCATACCAGCGGAAAAAGATTGAGCTGTCTGACGCCAAACCTTCTGAGGAATCGAAAATATCCAAGTACACCCTGTCGGAAGGAGAAGACGATAATGCAGAATTAAAATCAGATAATCCATTCCTCCACGATAATGTAGACTGATTAACACCCTTTCAAGTAAATTTTGACAAATCTTTTAAGGCAAAAATCCCGCTTATGGCGGGATTTTTTCATTTATGATCCTTTAGTTTAACATTTTATCTTGTAAGATATGTATATTATGCGGATATTTGTTACTTAATATTATATTATGCAGCCATCAGTTCCACCGGAATGTTATCCCTGCGTCATAAACCAGGCACGCTCGGCAGCTCGCTTTGCAGAACTTACTGAAGAGCAGGCCAGCCGGGTTGTCACTATTGCCGGGGCAGAGCTGGAGAAGTCTGAAACATCTCCTGTTTTAGTCCAGCATATCGTTCGTCGCGTGGCTGATGCGGTGATTCAGGAACTGGGTGAATCTCAGGATTTCGATATTTATGCAGAGGTGAAACAAAAATCCAACACTTTGTCATTGGCTTATGCGGAAAAATTCCAGAAGAAGATAGATGCCAGTGATTCACCCTTTGAAACAGCATTGCAGATCGCAGCAGCAGGAAACATTATTGATTTCGGAGCTAAAAATCATGCTTCAATCAATCTGAACAAAGAATTGCAGTCTCTTGATAAAACTCCCTTTGCCCGTTATGATATTGAAGCATTTAAAAAAGCCCTGAACGGGGCTTCAACACTTCTCTACATCTGTGATAATAGCGGGGAGATCGTTTTTGATATGTTATTCATTAAAGAGTTACAGCGGGAATACCCGGATCTTCAGATAGTGGCAGCACTTCGTGATAAGCCTATCATTAACGATGCTACTCTCAAGGATGCAAAAGCGATAGGGCTTGACCGTCTTGTTACGGCCATTTCCAGTGGCAGTGTTTATCCGGGAACAATTCTCCCCGAAACAACAAAAGAGTTTCAGGAATTGTATGCTTCAGCAGATGTGATGCTTTCCAAGGGCCAGGGAAATTTTGAAACGTTATTGCCGTGGGCAGATAAGAGGCTTTTCTTTTTATTGCGTATAAAATGTGAATACATGGCAGCCTTATCTGAGGTAAAACAAGATAATTTAGTACTTATGCAAGGGAAATAAACCCAAATTAAAAATCAGGAGGAAGTCCTATGAAT
>JAGLEK010000133.1 GCA_023145125.1 Bacteroidales bacterium
ACTTTGGGATCCTTAATGTCGATCAGGAAAGAGATTTCAATAATATCCTTATCCTCATCAAACCTTTTCAATTCATACCTTTTAAAATGATTACTGATGACGTCTGTAATACTCGACAGGTTAAAGTCCTTACTGCTTTGTCCTGATATGGAGAACAGGAGGTTTTGGGTCCTGCTTTTATGTGAAAGGAAATACCTGACCCAGATGATCATCGACATAATAACAAATGCAACCACAACGATGGCCTGGTAATTTGCACCAAGGCCAAGCCCAATGGCAATGGCGAAAAACAGATAAGTCAGCTCCTCCGGCTCCTTTATTGCAGCACGGAACCTGACGATAGAGAGCGCACCCACCAGACCTAATGATAGTGCAAGCGATGACTTGACAATTGATATGATCAGCATGGTTGTAAACGCGATCAGCAGGAAATTACCGGCAAATACTTTCCTGTTGGAAATACTTTTGGCGCACTTCATATAGGTAAATTCCAATATAAGCATCAATACGATTAAAATGACGCTGCTTAAAAGGAAATCCTCGATCGATATCTGTACTTCCTCAGTGATGAGGAATTTTTGAAATAAATCCCATTTTGTATCCATATCCTACTTCATCAAATTATTGCACAAACTTACATAAAATCTATCAGGTATTGGGCTACTGTTAATCCAGGATGTAATCTTCCAGATTCCCGAGTTTGTTTTTATCATCTCCCAGGCTTATTAATTCAAAAGTCACCTTTTTATCGGTGTCAACCCTTGTAATAATGATATTGTCTGATGTGATACTGCCCATACCGGATGCAATATATGTTATGTTGCGGTCAGGATAATACATCACCGGACTTGCAATGTTATTTGCACCCAGGTCACCGGCAATAAGGTAAACATCTGCCGGAAGGTTTTGAAGCAAAGACTCAATATCGGACCAGTAGTTTGTACTATCAGGGGTATAGGGAGGCCAATTCAGGTCAATCCGGGAAAAGATGTTATCCTCATTCCACCATATTAGCTGATGTACAAAAACAAATACATTGCCTGTCGTGGCATCAACCTCATGCAGGTTGTTTTGAAGAAAGCTAAGCTGTTCTCCGCTGATGTTCCATCTGTCCAGGTTTCCATCCAGAATGATAAAAAGGTCATTCATAAAGGAGAAGGAATAATATGGATCACCGTATCTTGATTGGTATAACTCCCTGTCATAGGTGTCATGATTTCCGGGGCAGAAATACACCTTGTTGTCAAGCCCCAATAATTGTGCATCGACAGTATCCCATGAGGCAGGCGTCGACAATCTTACAATATCTCCTGTGAGAATACCAAACTCAATTTCCTCATCATCGTTCAGATAGTCGAAAATATTGATAAAAGGAGGATGCAGCCCGGGATTATCTGCTAATGGTTTACCATAGGAATGTCCTGCAATAAAAAAGGCATATGGAGTATCATTATTGTTGCATGACAAAGCAAGCATGGCAATAATGATGATGTACAGCAAATTTTTCATTTTTACAAAGTATCCTGTTAATAAAAAATATCTGCTACGTCTTTTTTATCATCCTTGATCACACTGCCATCCACAATGCAGCCGGAACCCTCTTCTATGAGATATGGAATAGTAACATCTGTCATCTTCAAAGCTGTCGCTTCAATATTTCCCGGGCCGAACTCCGGTTTTTTGCGGAACGCTATGAGGCCATACCGGCAATCATTTATTTCACAATCATTAATTGTCAGCCTGCTCAGGTCTTTGCTGGCAATGCCGGTGACTGCACCGGAAATGCTGGTATTGCCAATACTTACTACTGAGTTTTCACCCCCACTGATGCCTTTATCATTTGAATTCATGATCCGGCAATCGAGAATTACAATATTGCTTCCTGATACATCAATAGCATCGTTGTTCAGATAACTGAATTCAGTTTTACTGATAATGCCGTTGCCAAAATCAACATCGAGGGCATCGGCAAAAGTATTCGTAATCCTGCATTCCTCTATATGAAAATCTGAGCGGATGATGTTCAGGCCGTCTTCACAAAAGTTATTTTGAAATGATGTATAGTAAAAGTTCACATCTGATTCATAAAATGTAACTGCGCCCGTCAGGGTCCATCCATCTGTGTCGAGGGTATTCAGACGGTCGAAAATGGCATGTTGAACGAGTGATCTTTGAGGTGCCTGCAGGACAGTAAACCCATTGGCGGTACCATCAGATGACTTTATTATCACAGGATTACCGGCAGTTCCCTTAATAATAACTGTTGAATATGATATGAAAGGTGCATTGTTTATAATATTGATCAGGGAGCCTTCCCCGATCACCACCCTATAGCCTTTAGGGATGATCACCGGCTCCGAGATCTCCTGAGGGCCATCGCGAAGGATCAGCAGATCTTCCTTATCCACATAGAAATACTTTTTATAGTTTTCCGCAAATTCTGCCAACATCTCCTGTAATGGTGATTCGAATCCGGGATCTCTCCATGGCCTTATGGGTACCATGAAGGTTGTCATATCACCGTCTACCATGAAATACAAGAAGTTTGAAAGGGTGTCACTGTCAAATGATGCATGTCCATAATCAAGGCTGCTAATGGCATTCACTTTAATTTCAGGATGGATGTAGTTTCTTATCCTTTTTGCATTCTTTGAAGTACCCAGAATGATAATATCCTTGCTATAGTAATTTTCGACCCTGACCGTATTGGAACTGTCGCCACGGATCTCTGTATAGGCTTTCACAAAATGTGGAGGAAGTTCCTTGCTGTCGTATTGGCCAAATTCCGGTTCTTGATTTTTCAAGGCCGGTGGGGGCATTGTATGAAGTGTTTTTACCTTGCTCTCGAATGATGGCAGTTCGTCCCTGATCTTCTTTGCATTTACGAATACATAATTGGGATCGTACACATAGTCAGGGTATTCGATCGTGATGAGTGAATCATAATAAAATATTTCCGTAGATGCTTCCCCCATCATTTCAAGAAGGAATATTGTGTCTGAATATTTCCTCAGGTACTTGATATAAGCTCCGGCGAATGAAGTATCCCTGAAAATATTTGTGAGCATGAGGTTTGATTCATTGGTTTGGACTACATCTATATAGTAATTTCCAACAATGCTTGTTGCCACGTACCTCACAGGGCCTTTCTCACTAAAATTATCGAAAACGATTGGTTCAAGCTTTGACAGGACCGGATTATAATAGAAACGCTGATTATGCCATGTAATGCCATGATATGTGCGGAACAGGTCGATCATGGCCATGTATTTTGCAAGTTTCTCAACATCGAATATTGAGGAAACCGGTTTTGTGGCATATTTATATTGAAAGTACAGGTCCTGAGCGATCACATATTGCTGAAAAAGAGCCGGATCACCGCTGGTTCGCTTCATTTTGAATGGCATTATTTCAGCGGAATGAATAACCGGCAATATATGTTCTTGCTTCTGTGCCTTATTCAATTGTATCACCTTCCAGAAAGAGTCCTCATTCAGCTTAACAATGGGCCCTTCCCTGCGGTTGTTCGACTCAATAAGGTTTTTCTCAAAGTGCTCTTCCCAGGCAAACAGGCCACGGCTGTGTCCATTAAAGTTCAGGGGAATAAATCCATAACGGGTGGCAAGTATATCTTCAGCCTTACAAAAGCGATGTAACAGCCATTCATTGATAAAATCCCTGGTTTGTGGGTTTTGAACCGAAAAAGTACGTATTCCATTCCATGTCTGTTTCTTATTCAACTTGATCCTGAACGACCATTTCTTGCCCAGCAGATGATCCAGCCAGTCTCCTTTAAGCCTGAGATCGGCCTGGTACATTTGTTCTTCCATGAAAAGGATTCCCTCCACCCAATCATCGTCTTCAGTTTCCAGTATCCCTTTCCGGAATGCTTCCTTCCTTTTATCATTCAGCTTAACTACCTGAACAGTATCGACAAATAAATTCAGAGAACTGATTCCTTTATAGGTTGGGTATGTTTCACCTTCCGGTCGCGTGATGCTGATATCATCAAAATAAACATCATCATCATCGGGGTTCCAGACATACACTTTCATGTCTTCATTCGAAATATGCGGGGGGACATAAAACGAAAGGGTCAGCTTTTCCCATCCCTCAGGGTCGGTTGAATCGCTAATATTTATTGCTCGATAAAATGCCTTCGAGTAGTCATCGCTGACAGCGAGGTAACCTTTACTTCCGGGGCCTTTGCGCCATACGCTCACTACATAGTATTCATCGGGACGGGTGTTTTTTATATCATAGTTCAGGCCATAGGACTGGCTCTTGTTCAGCCGGATGGCTTTTTGGCCGGAACGTGACAGTGTATTAGAAATTTTTTCAGCTCCGGTAAAATACTTATCGGGATGCGATGATGATATAAAAAAGCTGCTATCATCAGTTACGGCTTCAAGGTCACAGTGGATCGATTCATTTATCTTCAGATCAGATTTTCTGCTGCATGATAAAATGATCAATAAGGCTCCAAAGCAAAAGCTTATTCCGGCGTAGTTAATACTTCTTTTATACATTGTATTCCCTAAAACTCAAAGTTGTCTACCTCTTTTTCTTCCTCTTCATTCTCTTTACCATACTTATCACAATCCAATTCAACAGATAATTCTTTAAGAGGCCTTTCAAAATCGTCTCCTCTAAAATAATTCAGGTAGGGGTCATCATAAACTTTCTGCATATATTTTGCCCAGATCGGAAGGGCCATGTTGGCTCCCTGTCCGAGGGTGATGGTCCGGAAGTGGGCACTGCGGTCTTCGCAGCCAACCCAAACGCCGGTAGTCAGCTCAGGGATGATGCCCATAAACCATCCATCCGACTGGTTTTGTGTAGTCCCGGTTTTGCCTGCAACAGGATTATTGTATCCATACGTCAGCCTTAACCTGATCCCGGTACCGGATTCAACCACACCCTTCATTAATTCGAGCATCATAAAGGCAGTTTCCTCACTCATTGCCTCCTTGCGTTCCGGCACAAAAGATTCGATCACATTGCCATTTTTATCTTCTATCCTGGTAATGAATAAAGGTTTCACATACATTCCCTTGCTGGCGAAAGTATTCATGGCCCCCACCATCTCATAAAGGCTGAGGTCACAGGATCCCAGGGCGATGGAAGGTACAGGGTCGATGCTGCTCTTCACTCCCATATTCCGTGCCATTTTGATCACCGAAAGTGGTGAATACCGCCTCATCAGGAATGCGGATATCCAGTTGTTTGAGTTTGCCAGCGCCCATTTCAGGGTTACCATCTCCCCGACTCTCGCAGTAGAAGAGTTTCTGGGTGCCCAGATGTCGCCTGTAGGCAGGTCAACAGTGTACTGGATGTTAGCAACTTCATAGCAGGGTGAAAATTCGCCTTCCTGCATGGCCAGGGTATAAAGGAATGGTTTGAATGTAGATCCTACCTGCCGCCTGCTCTGCGTAGCATGGTCATATTTGAAGTACAGGTAATCGATCCCGCCAACATAGGCTTTCACTTCACCGGTATTGGGTTCCAGCGAGAGCAATCCGGCCTGCAAAATGTGTTTGTAATAACGGATAGAATCCATTGGTGTCATCAGGGTATCGATGGGCCCGTTCCAGGAAAATACACTCATTTGAGCAGGGGTGTCGAACACCAGTTCAATGGAATCTACAGCTATGCCGGCAGCATTCATCTTGCGATAACGTTCCGAGCGGCGCATTGCCTGTTTTATAAGCTTCTCGATTTGATCGTCGATAACATCTTTTTCAAATACAAAGGGTGCCCAGGTATATCCTTCCCAATGCTTATAAAATGATGGCTGAAGATCACTGCCAAGATGCTCCATCATAGCTTCTTCAGCATATCGCTGCATGCGTGAGTCGATGGTTGTGTATATCCTCAGGCCGTCTTTATACAGGTTATAGGGTGTCCCGTCGGGACGATAATGCTGTTTGCACCAGTCTTTCATCTCCGACCTGAGATATTCCCTGAAATAACGTGCCATTCCGGAGGTATGATCCTGAATGTTAAAATTCGACATGTCGATAGGAATACGTGATACGGTATCATAAATGGAATCAGAGACAAAGTCATACTTGAGCATCTGGGCAAGGACCAGGTTTCTCCTGTTCAGTGCCCTCTCCGGATTACGTACAGGGCTATACCAGGTTGGGGCATTCACTACACCGACAAGCAGTGCCGACTCCTGCAGGTTCAGGGAATCAACGGATTTATTAAAAAATGTGCGTGATGCGGATTTGATCCCAAAAGCATGATGGCCGTAGCTGACCGTATTCAGGTACATGGCCATGATCTCCTCCTTGCTGTAATTCTTCTCAAGCTTGATTGCTGTGACCCATTCTTTTAGCTTTCGTCCTACCAATTGCCATTTGGTCAGGTTGCCCCTGGGAAAAAGATTCTTGGCAAGTTGCTGTGTGAGGGTGCTGCCTCCGCCTGAATAATTTCCTGTTACGAGGCCATAGGCTACACGCCCCAGGGCCTTAACATCGACACCGGCATGGTCCCTGAAGCGAATATCTTCGGTGGCTAGCAAAGCCTGTACAAGATGCGGTGGGAGGTCGTTGAAGTGTATGTCGGAGCGATTCTCAATATAATAAGTACCAAGGAGATAACTATCAGATGAATAAACTTCCGAGGCCAGGTTGCGCTCCGGGTTTTCCAGCTCCTCAAAGGAAGGCATGTATCCGAACCAGCTCTGTGAGATGCCGAAGAATATCAGAAATGCCAGCACTATGCTGAAGAGATATATGACCCAGAACCGGACTATGTAATTGATCCTTCTTCTTTTTTTCTCTGATGTTCCCATGCAAATTATTGCTTGCAGTGATTATACTTAATTATTGCCTGTGGGCTTCGATGCTGAACCCGATATCTTCTATTCCCTTAAGTTCCTCGTTCCGCATGCCTTGCTCCAGAAAAAAATGATATGTGCCCCTTAAAGGGAACCGGAGTGCCTGCTGCAGCATGATCTTATTGTCTTTGATCCTGCCTGAACCTGAACCAAGCCATTTGCCATTCTTGTCGGCAAGGAGGCATTCGATGGTATCCCTGGTTGAATGGCCATTTGGAAATTCTGTTGTGAGGAAAAGGTACAGGTTGCTGAATGGATAATCTGTATTGTTCCTGATGTTGATGAAAAAATCATTCAGGGCAAGGCTGTCCTCAATAAGCACATCGTAACGCAGTATTGAATCCTGATGCCAATTGGCCTCTTCGATGGTAATGTACTCATGGTAAACACCCCCCTGATCACATGCACTAAAGCTTATGCTGATAAGGATGATTATTGTATAGATTGCCCTTTGCCTTCTCATATTGATCAAAGAATTCAAATAAATAAGGAGAAAATGCATGAAATATTGTGTTTGTTTAATCAAACCTGGTCAGGTCATCCTGGCCCTCGGCGTTTTCAAAATCAACTTTCTTGTCCTTGACAAAGGCAAAATCCTCAAGTTTTTCAGGCAGGACACCTTTTTCGTTCTTGCTGATAATGCTCTTCACTTTGTCGATAGGGATCGCCATAATATCAGATCTTTCTTCTGCATAGGTGTACCACATCAGCTTTTTAAATACATCGTTTTTATGATGTATTGCATCTCCCTTTTTAGTTTTCAGAATAATCTTGCTGCTGGGGAATTCGCTGAGGGCATCCTCATACATGGCATTTTCAAAATTCAGGCAGCATTTGAGTTTTCCGCATTGCCCGGCAAGTTTCTGGGGATTTAGTGATAGCTGCTGCATGCGGGCAGAGCTGGTGCTGACGGATTTAAAACGCGACATCCATGTTGAACAGCATAGCTCACGGCCACAAGACCCAATGCCTCCAAGCCGGCTTGCCTCCTGCCTGACACCGATCTGGCGCATTTCTATTCTGACTTTGAATTCTTCAGCCATTAATTTGATCAGCTCCCTGAAATCGACCCGTTCTTCTGCAGTGTAGTAAAAAGTGGCCTTGGTGCTGTCGCCCTGGTATTCAACGTCGTTGATCTTCATTTGCAGATCGAGGCTGCCTGCCAGTTCCCTGGTCTTGAATTTGGCTTGCTCTTCCCTGTCTACTGCGCTGATCCATTTCTCGATGTCAGATACCCTGGCCCGGCGGTATACTTTTTTCATCTCCTCAGAATCAGGATCTGCCTTTTTCTTCTTCATCTGTAGCCTGGCAGTTTCCCCGATCAGTGAAATAATGCCAATATCATGTCCCGGCGAGCCTTCAACGGCTACAAGGTCGCCAATCTCAAGTTCAAGTTCGTCAGGGGCATGGAAAAATTCAAGCCTGCTGTTTTTAAACCTGATCTCAACATTTGCAAAAGCCGGGCCTGTATCGGCCGGTGGGATATCTGATAACCAGTCATGGCTGTCGAGCTTGCAACACCCGTGACTGT
>JAGLEK010000134.1 GCA_023145125.1 Bacteroidales bacterium
CCGGACTGTCGGTTCCAATTCCGACCAAGCCGGCATTATAATAAATATCGGGTCCGTTTTGTTGCCAGAGGCTTCCACCACCTCCACCTGAATTGGCGGCATAAAATGCAAACGGGACAGTGGCCAGTTGGCTTTTCCCCATGTCGATAAAAGAATTTCCACCGGCCGGGTCGATCTCAGTCTGGATATAATAGGTTCCGGTGGACCAGGGAATAGTAGTGAAATTTCCACTCAGGACTGATCCTGCCCCGATCATGAGGTGGAACAAGCCATAAGAGTTTGTTGGAGGAGTATGTTTTTCTGAATAAACCATGGATCCGGGAAGAGGGCCTTGCCAGACCGACATGCGCACACTGATGGTAGTGTTTGCAAGGGGGTTGCCTGATCCGTCACGGGCCATACCCTGATAGTCGATCATTTGAGGTACCTGTCCACTGGCGAGCATGCCGACAGTAACAGCTGCTATAAATATTAGTAGTCTTATTTTTTTCATAACTATACTTTTAATGTTAATTCCTGATTAATTTAATTGATTTAATTTGCTTGTCGACACCACTTGAATTTGTAATCATTAAGTTGTACATGCCCGGCGCCAGCTCACCGAGGTCGATGTGCTCCCGGTAAGAGTGATGTCCTGATAACTCTTTGCTGAACAGGGCTTTTCCGCTGAAATCATACAAGGTGTAGGTGATCTCTGTAGCCTGATTAAACTCCATTTGTAAGTGAACATAGTCACCGCATGGATTTGGATAAACGAGGAATTCATTCTCCTCAAAATTTTCCTTAACGGATACCATCTGGTCGTCGAATTGCTGAAATCCGGGACATAAAATGACTGATGGCTGAGAGGTTGTTGCCACGGGCTCTGCCTGGCCAATTGTCCAGGAGGCGTGCATGGCAGCCGATTCGTAATCGCCGCCTCCTGAACTAAACACATGCCTTGGAAGCTCCTGAGAGTATCCTGTGAAAGTCAGTAAAACCGCAATTACCACGAGTAATGGTTTTAAATGTTTCATAATAATGAAAGGTTTGTTAAGGACTAAGTTTTGATCTGGATCGAATAGGTTTTTGTAAGGTCCGTCAAGCTTACATGTTTGTAGATGTGTAAATATACAAAGAATGTTTTGGGAATGCAAATATCAGTTGGGAATTGAGATGGGGACTGGGGACGAGGGACGGGGGTAGGTATCCAGCATCCAGTATCCAGTATCCAGTATCTTTACTATCTCCCCCTCAACCCTTTTTTCTATCTTTATCCCCCAATACTGCTTAATTGCCTGAAGACAAACATAAACATTCCATTGACCCATCGCGTTGGGTGGGCGAACATGGTGATTACCTTTTCTCTTATGCCATTTCCAGGATCAGCAAAAGGGAAATTGCAGAGGATATGGTTCAGGAAACATTACTGGCGGCTTTCCAGGCGCGTGATAAATTCCGCGGTGGAAGTTCAGAACGGACATGGCTTGTGTCTATCCTGAAAAGAAAGGTGATCGACTATTATCGTAAAGAATCAAGGAATCCGGAATCCCTTTCGGATAATTTCTCAGCCCCTTTTTATAAGGGAGGAGCGAAAGACGGAACCTGGATCAAAGAGCATGCACCTTCATCATGGGATGAGGAAATTGCAGGAGATGCCGACGGAGCCCTGATGGAAGTCCTGCAGTATTGTATTTCATTATTGGCACCGAGAATGGCTGCCACTTTCAGCATGAAAACCCTGGACGAAATTTCTACAGAAGAAATTTGTAAGGAATTAGGAATTTCAGAGTCAAACTTATGGGTGCTCCTTCACAGGGCACGGCTTCAATTGCGTGAATGTGTTGAAAATAAATGGTTTAAGGAATTGTAATGAACGAGAAAGCAAAAATATTGATGAATAATGCCATGCATCGCCTGATGTTGTCATGCGACACTGCTACATTCTTTATTACCAAGAAAGAATACCAAAAATTATCATGCAAGGAAAATTTTCAGCTTAAGATGCATCTGATGGGGTGCAAGTTCTGCCGTGCCTTCAATGAGCAAAATGCCATTCTTTCCGATAAGATCCATACTATTCAGCATAATCCTCCTCCTGCTGAGCTCTCTCCCGAAAAGAAAGCGGAGATAGAGGAAGTTTTGGGTAAGCAATAATACCTTCTGGGAATATTCGATATCCGATATCCGATATTCGATATTCGATATTCGAAACAAATTCAAATTTTTCAAATACCAAATTCAAAACATTTTAGAATTTGAAATATTTGAATATTAAGTATTGTTTCGGATTTAGTGATTTCGTGCTTCGAATTTCAATATGAAATAGTCAGAGAAAAAAGTTTTATCTGTTTCTGTAAGGTTCTGTCAATGTGCCCGACTAAGTGGCAACGAAACAAAATTTAACATTTAAAACTTTAAACGATGAACAATAAAAGAAATCACACCAGGAAAGCTGCAGTTATTTCAGGAACCCTCGTAACCGGATTGGTTGCCGGCCTGGCAGCAAATGATGTAAATGCCAACGAACTTTTTGAATATTCAGACATGGGAAGCGGTTATGAGCTTCGCAATGACCTGATCATTTTAAATATGGTAGAACAGGCACTGGCCAACAATACCGTAAGGGCCAAAGTATGGGAAGATAAATGTGGTGAAGGAAAATGTGGCGAAGGAAAGTGCGGTGAGGAAAAGAAAAAAGAAGAAAAGAAAGAGGAGAATAAGGAAGAGAAGAAAGAAGTAAAAGAAGGCACGAATGAAAATGCCCTGAAGTCTGAAACTGAAAAGAAGGCTGAAGAAGAGAAGAAAGCCAAAGAAGAAAAGACTAAGGAAGCCAAATGCGGCGAAGGTAAATGTGGAATGTAAACCATTACTAAAAAAAGCTGATTACAGCAATACATCAATTTCCCGACTGCCCGGCATGATAACCGTTTTTCGAACAATGTCGGTTTGACCCGGGCAGTCTTTTAAAAGAAATAATTATGATAGGATTGGGATTCAGAAGGGATTTTTCGGAGGAGCTTATCCGGGGCGACAGGCTAAAGGCGGATTTCATCGAATTTGCACCTGAAAACTGGATGGGCGTCGGAGGTTACTGGGGGCGCATCGTAAAAGAAGCCATTGAAAAGTTTCCTGTTCATGCCCACGGATTGTCATTATCAGTTGGCTCTCCCGGGGAACTGGATTATGATTTCCTGGCTAAACTGAAAACCTTTCTTGATGATTTTGGTGTGCAGGTTTTTTCCGAACATCTGTCGTTTGCCAAGGCTGCCAATGCACATGTATACGACCTTTTGCCCATCCCCTTCAGGGAAGATGCCGTTAAGCATGTTGCAAAAAGGATCCGCCAGGTACAGGATTTCCTGGAGCGCAGGATAGCCATTGAGAATGTATCATATTATACGCCTGTTGCTGCCGAAATGGATGAAGCCACTTTCATAAGAAGTGTTGTGGAAGAGGCTGATTGTGACCTCCTGCTGGATGTGAACAATGTATACGTGAATGCTTTCAACCATGGATATGATGCAAAGGAATTCATCAGCCGGATCCCACTGGAGAGGGTCGTTTATATACATATGGCAGGACATGAACAGATTCAGCCCGACCTTATTATCGATACCCACGGACAGCCGATCATTGACCCTGTATATGAGCTTTTCGACTGGACTGTTCAAAGGATAAAACCTGTTCCGGTATTGCTCGAAAGGGACTTTAATTATGATGACCTTGACCAGATACAGGACGAATTAATAAATCTTAAAAACATAACTAAAAAACATTGGGAGGTGGAGTATGCTGAGGCCTGATACAATAAAGATACAGCAAGACCTGGCCATGTATTGCCGGTCGGGCAAAGAACAGGATATTCCGGGTGTTACTGGTGGCAGGCTGCCTCATTACCGCAGGCTTGTCCTGAATGTGGTACATGCTACGATTGCACAGGCATATCCCATCACGCGAAAAGTACTGCCTGATAAAGAATGGGATTATATTTTCAATAATTTCTTTGTTGAGCATGATGCACAGACACCCATCCTCTGGAGGTTGCCCTTCGAGTTCTATACATATGTGAAGAACAGCAATTATGATGAAGAGCTTAAAAAGCCCTGGCTGAGCGAGCTTCTGTGGTTCGAATGGCTGGAGATAGAGGTACACATGATGCCCGACGAAGATCATGGTGCATACCGGGAGTCAGGTGATATCATGAATGACACTATGGTACTGAACAGGGATAGCAGGCTGATAAAGCTTCAATATCCTTTCCACCTGCAGGCTGTAGAGCTTGCTGAAAAAAAGCCGGGCAGCTATTATGTATTCATATACCGTGAGCAGGAGTCCGGAACAGTTCGTTTTACGAAGCTTTCAGTGCTGCATGCATGGGTGTTCGACACTATGCTGCATAATCCCGGCATTACCGCTGTTCAAATGCTTCCTGAAATGGCAAAGACATTTAATGTACAGGATATTGAAACATTAAAAAAACAGATAAATAATTTCCTTAAGGAAATGCTTGAGGCCGGGGCTCTTCTCGGTTTTAGAAAGAAATAGGAGTATTAACCAAATTTTATTCAATCATGAAAGCAATTATTAAAACATATGACCGGTTTTCCGACAGCATATCTATGGTGGCCGATCTTCCATTATTATTTTTAAGGCTTGTTCTGGCTTACGGGTTTTATAACCCGGCCATGATGAAGCTGAAAGACGTAAACGCCATTGGCGGATGGTTTGAAAGCATGGGATACCCCTTGCCATACCTGAATGCCTACCTGGCCACCATCACTGAAGGACTGGGTGTGATATTACTGGTGCTGGGCCTTGGGACAAGGATCATTTCCGTACCCCTTATGATCGCCATGCTTGTGGCCATATTTACCGTGCATTATGCCAATGGTTTCAACGCAGGAGACAATGGATATGAGATCCCGCTCTATTACCTGCTGATGCTCTTTACCCTCTTTATTATGGGGCCGGGACGTTTAAGTGTGGATTACCTTATCAGGAGCTACAGGAAGAAATAAGGGATTATTCCATAAAGATCTTTAGCTTGATATTGACACCAGGGCCCCGGAGCCTAACTCAAAGATAATCAAAATGGATCCCCGAGGGATCCTATGTATATAACAAAGGATAGAATTAAAGAAAACGACCCCGGCGGGGTCGCATAAAATCGTTAGATCGAACATCGTGCAATCAAAGTATGTACCACACCTTGCCTACGAGGAGTCCCGGATGAATAATTTCCGCAACTTGACAGGCAACTTTTTTTATTGTATATTGTCTGTTAAATAGCCTATTCGGGCTATTTTTTATCGAGTAGGTGGATACAAGATAACAAAAGCAGGATTTAGATTTTTTATTAATCTTTTAGGAAATATAAACATTTGCCACAATAAGTTGTTTAACTAATTATAAATACTATAAGGAATGGGAAATTTTACTACCGTATTCAGTCGATGGGCACATAAGATCTTATGGTCCGGACTGGCAGTTATTCTTACGTTTGGATTGATAATGTATTCACCGGAACCGGTGCGAGCACAACAAGGTGTTGCCCCGACTGTAATACCAGCGGGCGGATGTGCAATCGATGGTAACCTGTTATCCAGGACTCCCACAACTCCACCATTTTCTTCCGACAATGGTGATTTCCTTCCGAATGACGCAGCACCGGGAAGTGGGGGATATGTATTCACACTTGCCGGACTGCCTGTAGATACCGCCACAGCATTTCATATCATTGATGGATATGATGCAGCTGATGCCAATATTTTTACCGGAGGATCGAAGTTCAATAATGATCCGAATACCTGGGTGTGGAAACAAGGGAAAGCACCTGGCAAGGATGATATTAATAATACCCTGTTCTTTTTCTCAAGTGATTCGTTGGGAAATATCTGGTTCATTGGCAGTGGCGACCGAAAAAAAACCAACGGTAATACCTACCTGGATTTTGAATTACTTCAAAATCCACTTTATGAAAATCCAGACAATACATTCACTTCTCTTGGACCTGACGGAGGCAGAACTATTGGTGATATAGTGATTTCAATCACATATACCAATGGCGGCACCAACCCACAATTATTTATTTATAAATGGGACAGCATAGCTCAGGGGGATTTTGAATATGTTTTGGCGACACCGGCTGCAGGCACAACTTTCTTAGCGACCAATAATGACAGTGCTATAGTTGTTCCTTATGGAGCATTTGGTTCCAATGACTATTCCGAGTCTGCCTTTACAGAAGTTGCCTGTAACCTGAATGATCTGATCCCCGGATTGGATTCATGCATAGGCATACAAACTGTCATCGTGAAAACGAAGGCATCACAATCAATTAACGCTGCATTAAAGGACTTTGTAACACCTGTTCAGGTTAACATCAGTTCGGCTCCTGTAGTAAGTGTAAACAGTCCGACGATCTGCTTTGGAGATTCTGCCATACTGACTGCAACTGTTCTGTCCGGGACTGGTCCATATACCTACTTATGGAGTACCGGCGATACAACTCAGTCTATCACGGTATATCCGGATACTACGACACAATACAGCGTTGTGGTTACAGGAATAAATGGGTGTCCATCTCCACCTGAAACCTCAACAGTGACAGTTATAGCACTACCTGTTTGTTTTATCTCCGGCCTGGATACAATCTGCCCATTGGGTACCGAACAGTATTACGGCCCCGATTCCTTAAATTCCTATGCGTGGACGATCACCGGGGGTGCTATAATCGCGGGAGATACTTCAGCTCAGATGGTTGAGGTGCAGGGGGACGGAATCTGCGATACCACTTTTACCTTAACACTGGCTGTAACGAACGAGGGCGGTTGTTCAAGCACATGTTCGATGACAGTTTATATGATTGATACTGTCAGTCCGGTTATTATGGATGTACCGGATTCGCTGTTTTTACAATGTGCTTCAGGAGTGCCGGTGGCTTCTCCCGACTCCATCACCGTCACCGATAATTGTGTGGGCAGCCTTGTCGTTACGGTTACAGATTCAATAACTAATGACACTGTTTGTCCAAACCAGTTTACGTTGACACGTACGTGGACGGCAACAGATACCTGTGGTAACTTTGCTACCGCTACACAGATCATTACCGTATTTGATAGTATCCCTCCGGTACTTTATGATGTGCCGGCCGACACAGGGGTTTGCTGTGCCGATTCTATTCCACTGCCTGCTAATGTCACCGCCATTGACAGCTGTGATGGTCCGGTTGGTGTAACATTAATTGAAGTAGTAAGCGACAGCACAAGCCCATTCTATTTTACATTGACGCGTACCTGGACGGCTTCGGATACTTGTGGCAATACCGTATCAGACAGCCAGATAATCATTGTGAATGATTCGCTTTACGGTGGTTGGAATAACGTTAATATTAATTCCCCGGAAGGTGATATGATTAAATACTTTAATGTGTCACCCAATCCGTTCACCAGCTCAGCGAAGATAAAGTTCAGTCTCTATAAGGATGCCTACGTTTCAGTAGACCTTTATAACTTTACGGGAGTGAAGCTTAAATCACTATATAATGGCAATGTATCTGCGGGAGCAAATGTTGCGTTACATCTATCGCCTGATGCATCAATGGGACCAGGGATGTACCTGCTTGTTCTGAGAACAAATCATGGCATTGAGACCAGACGCATTGTTCTGACAAAATAGCATTAATATATTTGGTTATTATTAAGGAAAGAGAGCACCACAGATAGCTGAGGTGCTCTCTTTTTTGGAATCCTGCCTGCCGGCAGGCAGGTTGGGTTTTGAGGGTTAAGAGCTTTATTTATGGGGATCCCTCCCCGGATAGCTATCGGGGCTCGCTCTGCTCACTCCCGCGGGATGACCGGTAGTACTCAATTGGCGGTGTTGGAAAAATGGTACATGAAAAATGTAGAATCGACAACCGGAGCGAAGCGTAGCTCGGCGAAGCCAATCGCCTAATCAAAAAAGGGACGTGCCCCTTTTTTGCCGCTCCTCTTCTTGGTGGAAGTTGCAGCACCGACATTTCTTCTCAAACAGTAAAATGTGAAAATTTAACATGTTATCCACATTCCGTTATCCTTATGTCAAAGTAATATTTCGGTGAACATTATCGCAATGGTCTGCGTTACTGGAAGTACATGAAGATCGTAATACTATTAATATTATTGTTAAATGCGATTGGTGCTCAAGCCCAGTCTGACCGAGACTCTTTAAAGAGGGTCTGGAATAATATATCATTTGCTGATACGAGCAGGCTAAACGCATTATACCAGCTTGGTCACAGTTTTATTGATTCTGATCAGGACAGTGCAATTTACTATGCCATTATCCAGAATGAATTTGCCCTGGAAAGAGGATTATTGGAGTATAGTGCAGATGCACAGGATGTCCTGGGTGACGTATATGATTCAAAAGGAGAGCTTACTAAAGCTGTTAATTATTACGAAAAGGCATACGAACTGTTTGAAAAAGTTAGGAATAGAAAGAAAAGCGCAAGTGTTTTGCATGATCTCGGTCAGGTGAAATGGACTGCAGGGGAATATAAACTGGCTTTAGATTATTACCGTAGAAGTTTAGCCATAGCAGATGAAATAAATGATAAAAAGAGGTCCTCTCAATGTTTGAAAGGAATAGCTTATTCCTATTTCCAGCAAGGTCAATACTCTACTGCAATGCAATACGTGCAGAAAAGCCTCATAGTGAGTGAGGAGATAGATGATGAAGAAGGCATTGCCTGGTGTATTAATGCCTTAGGTGTATTCTATTCAAGACAGGGGAATTCTGAAAAAGCCCTTGAATATTATTTCAAAGGACTGGAGATCAATAAAAAGACTGGAGATCAGCTAGCTAAATCCTATTCGTTACGAAATATTGGCAACACGTATTCAATTCTGGGTGACGATGAAAAAGCCCTTGAGTATATTGAAAGAAGTTTGGTGATTGATGAAGAACTGAATAATAAAAGAAGCTTATCCTTTTCTTTAAACGCTATAGGAGAAATTCTGAATGAACAGGGTGAAAAAGAAAAAGCCTTGGAATATTATTATCGGTGCCTGTTTTTGGCAAGGGAGATCGGAAATAGAGATATGGAATGTGAGTATTTGGAAGACATTGGTTCTCTGCTTATTGATCAGGGTAACTATAAGGCTGGCATTTCTGAATGTCAGAAAAGTTATGATATAGCTCTGGAGATTGGATCTGTTGTTGATCAATTTAACGCCTGTGATTGTCTTTATAAAGCCAGTAAGGCATTAGGTCAAGATGCCAAAGCACTTTTATTCCACGAAAAAATGGCAGTACTACAAGATAGTATCAATTATGAGGCCTTGGCCAAAGACCTCCAACAAATGGAGTTTAATAATTATATGGTGGCTGATAGTTTGAAGAAAGAGGAGGAAAAATTGAAGATAGCAATGGCACATCAACAAGAAGTGTCCCAAAAAGAAAAATCGCGCAACATGTTTATGGCCGGAGGATTAATGTTATTGATGGTGGCTGCTGGACTGTATAGTCGCAACCGTTACGTCCGCAAATCCAGGAACTGGATCGAGATGGAAAAAGACCGTTCCGAAAATTTGCTGCTCAACATCCTGCCCGCAGAAATTGCCGAAGAGTTGAAGGCAAAAGGAAAAGCAGATGCGCGTGATTTTGATCAGGTCTCCATTATCTTTACGGATTTTAAAGGATTTACAGAACAATCCGCCAAACTCAATACGGCAGATCTGGTCAATGAGATCAATCAATGCTTTGAAGCGTTTGATCATATCACCGAAAAGTATAAAATAGAGAAAATTAAAACCATTGGAGATGCTTACATGGCGGCAGGAGGATTGCCAGTCCCAACTGATGATTCTGTAAAAAACACAATATTGGCTGCTTTAGAAATGCAAGCATTCATCAGTAATCGCAAAATAGAAAAAGATGCTCAAAACGAACCCGCTTTCGAAATGCGTGTGGGAATCCATACAGGCCCTGTTGCTGCAGGGATTGTAGGTGTAAAGAAATTCCAATACGACATTTGGGGTGATGCGGTAAATACAGCCAGCCGTATGGAAAGTAGTGGAGAGGTAGGAAGAGTCAACATAAGTCAGGCAACCTATGATTTAGTTAAAGATGATGTCCAATTCAATTTCACTCCACGTGGTAAAGTCGAGGTTAAAGGCAAGGGCGAAATGGAAATGTATTATGTTGCGACCTAACATAATAGCGATACAGCATATAACAATGAACTAACTGTATTACGCACAGTTATTTAATTGCTCTTCAGGAGACATGCAAACATTTGTATGATAGTAATGAGCTATACTGAAGTAG
>JAGLEK010000135.1 GCA_023145125.1 Bacteroidales bacterium
ATCAGCCCCTCGGCACATTTATTTCCTTCCTTATCAAATAATTGAACATCAATATCGGCTATACGGCGTTGATTCTTATTCAGCTTCGCCCTCAGCATTACGTGCCCTTTATCAGTGTATGCCGGTGAAAGATAACGAACTTCCAGCTTATAGGTTACACCTGCTGTTTTTAATTTTGCGAATACATACCAGCTGGCTATTTCATCCATCAGGGCACTGATGACACCACCATGCAAGACGTTGCCATAACCCTGGTGATCCTTCCTTGGCTGCCATTCGGAAACGATCTCCTCCCCTTCTTCATAGAATTCCATATGCAGGCCACATGGGTTCGAGGGTGAACACCCATAGCAATTGTATTCCTTGATGGAAGTGAAGGGATTAATTACCGGCCTCTTCGATGATGGCATTTTCGCTTTTTATTTCTCCGTTCTTATAACGCGTTTCCTTAGCCAAAACACCTTCTTTATTGAATTCCAGCCATTTGCCGATTTTTATACCATCCTTGTACAGGCCCCGGGTCATAGGTTGCCCATTGTCGTGAAACTCAAGAAATTCACCCTGGGAAAGGTTATTTTCATAGTATTCAATAGATTGCAGGCTGTCGTTTTCATAAAAAGTTTTCTGCACCCCGTCGAAGACTCCTTTCTTATACTGGAACTCGGCGATCTTATTGCCGGCCATGTCATACCATACAGTCATGCCATTCCTGAGGCCATCAATGAAATTTGAAGATTCCTGCAGTTTTGCATTTTCATAATACAGTTCTGACTTGCCGTGCTTGATACCATTTTTATAGTGTACCTTACTTATCGGGTTGCCCCCGTATTTATATTTTATAGAAAGGCCTTCCAGGGCATCATCTACATAAAATTCTTCTTTGGAAAGGTAACCCCTTGAATCGATGGCGATAAAGATGCCGTTCTTTTTACCATGCTTATAGGTTTCCAGTTTGGATAGAAAGCCCCGGGGATGATAAAACAACCAGCTGCCCTCCATCTGCCCGTCTACATACTCGCCACGGCTCCTGATATTACGTTCTTTGGTATCCCAAAATCCCTGTTTTGATCCTGATTCATCAGTAATATTGATCGTATCGCCCGATTCTGTGACCACATATGTTGCCTGGGCACAAAGTGTGGAAGCGAAAGAAAAAACGAATAACAATAGTAAAATGGATATCTTTTTCATAGTTGATGAGTTTGTTCAACAAATGTAGGAAGCTTGAATGAAATATCAAGCCTAAATCATACTTTTTCGCCGAAAAGGTCAAATTCTGAGGCCGATACTACCTTGATATCGTAGAAAGCGCCCTGCTTCAGTGAGGTATCACGAATGATCACCTCATTGTCAACCTCCGGGGAGTCGTATTCGGTCCTGCCTGTCATGATATCCCCTTCTATTCCATCGATGATGACCTTAAAAACCTTCCCCAGCTTTGCTTCGTTCAATTCGAGTGATATCTGTTGCTGAACGGCCAGGAGCTCTTCCATCCTTTCCTGCTTAAGTTCTTCGGGGACATCGTCAGGCAGATCAAAGGAAGATGTGCCTTCCTCCGCGCTGTATGTAAAAACGCCCAGGCGTTCAAAACGGCTTTCTTTCACAAACTGCAGAAGTTCTCTGAAATCATCATCCGTTTCCCCCGGATATCCGACCAGCATGGTTGTGCGCAGTGCCACACCGGGTACGCTTCTTCTCATTTCTTCGACCAGCTTGCGGGTATCGTGGCCATTGATACTCCTTTTCATTGATTTCAGCACAGTATCGCTGATATGTTGCAGCGGTATGTCGAGGTAGTTGCAGATGATGTCACGCTCACGCATCACATCAAGTACTTTCACGGGGAAAGAAGCCGGGTAAGCATAGTGCAGGCGTATCCATTCAACACCTTTCACATCAGATAGCTTTTCCAGCAGATCTGCAAGCTTTTGCTCTTTATAAAGGTCTTTCCCGTACCAGTTCAGGTCCTGGGCGATAAGGATCAGTTCTTTTACTCCCTGTGAGACAAGGTATTCTGCTTCGCTGACAAGCGATTCCATGCTTCTCGATTTATGTTTCCCCCTGATCAGCGGGATAGCACAGAAAGAACATTTACGGTCACAGCCTTCCGATATCTTGAGGTAGGCATAATGAGAAGGGGTTGTGAGGAAGCGGTCAGCGATCAAGTCCTTTTTCGGGTCAAAGCCAAGGTCATTCAGGATCGCGGGAATATCTTCGGTACCGTAAAAGCCATCCACTTCGTGGATCTCATCCTTTAGATGGGTGGCATAGCGCTGCGAGAGGCAGCCGGTGACAAAGAGCTTTTCAAAACGGCCTTCCTTTTTGGCCTGGGCATATCGCAGGATGGTGTCGATTGATTCTTCCTTGGCATCGCCGATAAAGCCGCATGTATTTATAATGACATAGTCCGCCGCATCATTAGATTCATGCATCACTTCCATTCCACGGGCTTTTAAGCTTCCAAGGAGATTTTCCGAATCAACAAGGTTTTTGGAACACCCGAGTGTGATGATATTGACCTTTTTAGCCATAAATTATGATTTCTGGAAAAGGGAATCTACAAATTCGATGCGATTGAAGATCTGAAGGTCTTCCATTTGTTCCCCAATACCGATATATTTAACAGGGATCCTGAATTGGTCGGAAATACCTATGGCAACGCCACCTTTGGCAGTACCATCAAGCTTTGTGAGGGCTAAGGAGGTCACCTCCGTTGCGTTGGTAAATTGCCTGGCCTGCTCAATCGCATTCTGGCCTGTGGAGGCATCCAGGATCAGCAATACATCATGTGGTGCTTCGGGGATCACCTTTTGCATCACGCGCTTGATCTTGCTCAGCTCGTTCATCAGGTTCACCTTATTATGCAGGCGGCCCGCTGTGTCAACAATGACGATATCGGCATTTTCATCGACTGCCTGTTGCATGGTTTCGAATGCCACTGCTGCCGGGTCTGCCCCCATGCCCTTGTTCACCATGGGCACCCCTACCCTGTCCGCCCAGATCTGCAACTGGTCTACGGCAGCGGCACGAAATGTATCGCTGGCACCAAGCAATACCTTTTTACCGGCTTTTTTAAACCGGTACGCCAGTTTGCCAATGGTTGTAGTTTTGCCCACGCCGTTCACGCCAACCACCATAATAACATAAGGTGTTTTTTCAAGTGGTGTTTCAAAATCGGGCATGTCCGAATCAGCATTTTCCTGCAGCAAGGCAGCTATTTCCTCCTTCAGGATGGTATTCAGCTCGGCAGTACCAAGGTATTTATCCTTTGCAACCCTTTCTTCTATCCTTTCGATGATCTTTAAAGTGGTTTCGACGCCAACATCGGAAGTTACCAGTATCTCCTCCAGGTTATCCAGCACCTCATCATCAACTTTTGATTTTCCGGCAACAGCTTTCGAGAGCTTTGAAAAAACGCTTGTTCGGGTCTTATCCAGGCCCTCATCAAGTTTTTCTTTCTTGTCTTTGGAGAATATTTTGAATACGCCCATGGTATCTCTGATTATAAAAAAAGCTTCTTCCCGCAAAGGAAAAAGCTTTTCAATTGCACTTGTATGCTTTTATTTCTTTCCTAAAAAGTCCTTTACCCTGTCGGTAGGAACGATACTTTCTTTGAACATATATGCACCGGACTTAGGTGATTTCACCATTCTTACGACTTTGGCAAAATCTTTTCCGGATGATTGTAATGACGCAACTACTTTCTTAGCCATGATATATATTATTTAATTTCTTTGTGAGTGGTCATCCTTTTGAGGATGGGATTGTATTTTTTAAGCTCAAGCCTGTCAGGCGTGTTCTTTTTGCTCTTGGTGGTGATGTAGCGTGATGTGCCCGCCATTCCACTGTTTTTGTGCTCGGTACACTCCAGGATCACCTGTATTCTTTGATCTTTCGATTTTTTAGCCATTTCCTGATTTTCTTATAAATTTCGGGGTGCAAAAATAGGAATCTTTTATTTATTATCAAAGCTTAATAATATATTTTTTATCACACCTGATACATATGCATATTGGTTTTGGGTTTTGGGTTTTGGGTGTTGAGTTAGTTTTATAAGTTATTCACTTAAAATAGGCACTAGGCACTAGGAACTAGGCATTAGGCACTTACATGAGATAAGGTAAATCAAGGTATAAAAGAATAATGAACTAAAGCGGCATATCTTTGTTCCTTAGACAAGCATGAAAAAAGAAATCCTCAGCACGAACCGCAAAGCCTTACGCATAAACCTGAACCAGCTCATATATGGCAGCTTTGCCGAGATCGGTGGCGGACAGGAGGTAGCACGTAACTTTTTTCAGGCCGGCGGGGCCTCAGGCACAGTGGCCAAAACCGTTTCGGCATACGATAAATCCTTCAGCGACAAGCTTTACAACAAGAACCGTGAAGGACGCTATGTTTCCGAAGGAAGGCTTCAGAAAATGCTTGACACGGAGTACTCTGAACTGACCACACTACTGAAGGACCTTCGTAAACCGGATACAACATTTTTCTCCTTTGCAAATACCGTTGAGACACTCAATTTTTCAAAAACAAATGATGCTCATGGCTGGATGGGGGTTAAATTTCAATATCGTGCCGGAACAGAAGCCAATGAGGTGATCATGCATGTGAACCTCAAAGAGAATGATGCCTTGCAGCAACAGCAAACACTGGGTGTACTGGGTGTCAACCTTATCTTTGCCTGCTATTTCCATAATGACAGGCCAAGTGAATTCCTGCGTTCCCTGCTGGATAACCTGTCGCGCGACCGCGTAGAGATCAGCATGGTGCGCATGTCAGGACCTGACCTCAGTTATGTGGATAATCGTTTGCTGGCTGTTCAGCTGGTGAAGAATGGCATGACCAGTGCCGTGATGTTTGATCGGAAAGGAAATGTGCAGCAACCTTCCGATATGCTTTACAAGAAGAATGTACTGGCATTCAGGGGAAGCTTCAGGCCTATCACCTATGTGGGTTTCGACATGCTGAAGTCGAGTTTCAGCATATTTAAGAAAGACAGGCATTATCGGCGCGACAATACTATTGCTGTCTGCGAGATGACCCTGAACAATCTTTTGGCAGAAGGAGAACTTGATGACAGGGATTTTCTCGACCGTGTAGACATCCTGAACGGCATGGGACAGCATGTGATGGTATCCACTTTCAAGGAATATTATAAGCTGGTGGGTTATTTCTCACGTTTCAAGATCGAACGGCTTCGTATCGTCATCGGCATCCCAACCTTTCTGAATGTGCTTGATGAGAATTATTATAAAGACCTCAGGGGAGGCATCCTGGAAGCCCTTGGACGGCTTTTTCCCGAAAACGTGAAGGTCTACGTATATCCTACCCTTTCGTCGGTCTCCATCGATAAAAAAGAGGCTTCTAAAGAATTGATCACCATAAAGAATATCGAGCTACCGGATAAATTCCGGCCTTTGTTCGATTACCTGATCGCGAACCGCAAGATCATTGATATTAAGAATGTGAAGAAAGACCGTTTGTATATCAGTTCACCTTATGTACTGAAGATGATCAAAGAAAATATCCCCGGCTGGGAATTGATGGTACCCAATTATATAGAAGAGGTGATCAAAACAAGAAGGTTTTTTGGCTATTCAGGTGATGGCAAGCTCTACAAAGACTCAGAAGCTTTTAAAAATTCTTGCAAGTGAGTAACCCGGCGCCTGCATATCGAGGTCTAAGAAATATCCGAAGGGCGTGGTGAAAGTTTCGTAATCTGCATTTTCCATTCTTTCTTTTGCTTTTTGAAAAAGCTCTGCCGTGAACTCAGGACTTGCCTTGCTATGCGACAGGTGGGCAAAGGAATGCAGCATCACACGCTTCGTATTGTTCTTTCCGGCAGCCCACTTAAGGTTCTTTACGAGTTTCTTCTCCACCCCTTTCAGGTCTTCTTCATCACCGGCTTCGGCCTGTATAAATGCTGTGAGGATGTTCTCGTATGACTTCGCGTCGCTTGCATCATCCGCATCTTCCAATACTTTCACTGTCGGAGTATAACCAAATTGGTTGCAATATATCATGAGGAGTTTCATAGAGCAGGAAATATTAGGTGATATCTGGGGCAAATATACGCAGACTGTGTGAAAGTATTATTATAGAATGGGATGCTGAATACTGGATACTGGATGCTGGATACTGGATACTGGATACTGGATACTGGATAAAATGGACTACTAATTTAACATTTAAAACTCAAAACTCAAAATTACACCAGATGCTCTGCCTAATCAATAGCTGTTAACCTTTATTTGCAGAATATCAAGCTGCAATGGCTTAATATTCTTTAATTCTTTCCCCTGTATCAGATAAGAATAAGAAGCAAAATAAAAATGCCCACCCATTAATATATAGGAATTTAATATATTTGCTATTGAATAGAAATACAGAAATGGACATCTAAAGAGCAGCTGGGAGTGAGTGAATGTGTTTTAATTATATTATTAACAGGTCTGACACTTGAACAGCATATCAAAGGAGATATACTCTCACATCAGCACAAAGAATATTAAGAAAGTAATTAGTCCGTTCGATGATTTGTAATAAAAATATAAAACAACATTTTGAAGCACTTTTTTACGTTTACTTCCTCTCTAGGATGTTAAACATATCAAAAGTTTAAGTTATAAACGAGTT
>JAGLEK010000136.1 GCA_023145125.1 Bacteroidales bacterium
GTGCATAATCTCCGGGTTCAAAATCTGAATAATCCAATCCATTATAGATGCGGATCACCTTATGCTTTTTAACACCTTGCCGTATCAGGCAGCCGGCTGTATAATCTGAAACGGCAATATAACGGTGAAATCCCAGGCGCAGGATAAACCATTCATACAGAAAATACATGCGTTTGCTGACATATCCGGCAAAAGGCAGGCTGAACCACAAATTGCCCCATGCTTCATGAAAGGTGATGATGACCTTTTTCCGGGCCAGCAGGCCGGCCAGCCTTGCCGGGAATGCTGCGTTATAGGATGTGGTATGTATGATATCGCATTGCCGGGCTTCTTTAAGCATGCCAAAGATCCCGAAGAAGGTGAACACAAAACGCGAAGATATCCGCAGGCGCTTGATCCTGACCCCGTTGATGGTTTCCTCGCGGGGAAGGTCTCTACGAAACCTCGTGGTGATGACAGTGACCGTATGGCCTTCATCAACCAGCTTTTCTGCCAGGGATTTAAAAAGCTTCTCAATACCCCCGATGTTGGGATAGTATAATTCGAGTATGAACAGGATCTTCATGTTTTTATCAGCTTTCTTATTTCCAGGTCAAATTGCTTGCAATAGCCATCCCAGCTAAATTTTTCTGCCTGTTTTAATGCTTTATCGGAGAGATCGGCATGCAGTTCATCATCCGTAACGATCCTGGCCATGCTGTCGGAGATTTCCTGTGCTGCCAGGGGATCGAAATATAATGCAGCATCGCCTCCGACCTCAGGCAGGCTTGAAGTATTCGACAGCAGGCAGGGAGTGCCGCACGACATGGCTTCCACAACCGGCAAGCCGAAGCCTTCGTAGATGGATGGAAAAATAAATGCCCTGGCATGACTGTATAATCCCGGCATATCCTTACGATCGACAAAGCCGCATAAACAGATATCGTCACGGAACGGATGTTGTTCCAGCTTGTTGAAAAAAGCCCTGCTCTTCCAGCCTTTCTGCCCTGCTATAAGCAGCAAATGAGGCAAACCGGTCTTGTTTTTGAATATTTCAAAAGCCTTTAGCAATTCAGTCAGGTTTTTCCTGGGTTCGATAGTGCCTGTGAAAAGAAAATATGGTTTTCCTGCCGTATATTTTTCAGGTACGGTACTGTCGCCGGTATATCTGATCGAGTCATCACTCCCTAAATAAATACGTTTTGTTTTTTGCTTTGCGGCCGGGCAGTATGTTATAACATCCCTGCTTGTATTGTCAGAGTTGGTGATAATAAGGGCGGCTTTCTTCAGTATTTTTTTCAGAAAGATACGCTGCAGCAGCTGGCTGTGATACCGGTGTAATTTTGGGAAAAGGATAGGGGTGAGGTCATGCATCACAGTCACCCTCTTAATCTTTCCCGGCAGGTTGAATGGCCCGAAATGTGCGGGCTCGACAACAATGTCGGTATTCAGCTTTTTGATCTTCTGAGGGATAATACAGAACATCCTGAGGGCTGCGTAAGCCGGGAAGCGGTAGTTTTTAACAATGATCTGCCTGTCGGCGGGAAAAATATCATCTTTCTTCCTGCGCAGGATATAGTATTCAGCATCGGTATCGATCTTCGCCAGGTGAGTAAGCAGGTTACGGGTATAATAATGAATACCTGCTTGCTGGTTATCGAGAGGATCGGCTAAAATAAGTATGCGCATGGGAGATGTTTATCAGGAAACGAATATAGGGAATTTTGGGCTGATGGCTGTTGGCTG
>JAGLEK010000137.1 GCA_023145125.1 Bacteroidales bacterium
ATAAACTTTAGCCATTTGTTTAGATCCCTCCTTTGTCGGGATTAGTTCGACTATGGCATCTTAATTCGCTTCGCTCTTAAGATACCAGTCTCACTAACTCCAAATATAACCAAAACTATCCTTACCATCTAAACTATCAGATAACATTTAGTATCTTTGACATCCTTGTTGGTCAATTAATTACTGACAAATGAAAAACAGCAAACTCATCAGCGTTATGATCATCGTATCCCTTTTTTCAGGAGGCTGCCATTCACAGGACCCGGTGGAGTCACCGGTGAACAGGAAAGCCTATGCGGCCGGTAAGTTCTATGCAGGCAACAGTGCAAGCCTTGAAGCCGATCTGCAGCAGCTATTTGAAAAGGCAAAGGAGAAAGAATACGATCATGTACAGGCGATCATTGTGCCCCATGCCGGATATCCCTATTCCGGGCTTGTTGCCGCTTCCGGGTATAATCAGATCGATCCCGACATCCAATATGAACATGTATTCGTGATCGCTTCCAGCCATACAGCCTATTATCGGGGAGCATCCATATACAGTAAGGGGAATTATGAAACCCCGCTCGGGGAGGTGGAGGTTGACCGCACGCTGGCTGAAAAATTGATCCGGGAAAGCGATGCTTTTTCATACGAGGCAAAAGCACATGTGACAGAGCATAGCCTGGAAGTGCAGCTGCCATTTCTTCAGTACCACCTGAAGAAACCTTTTAAGATCATCCCCATTGTGATCGGAACACAGAAACAGGATGTCTGTAAGGACATTGCCAAAGCGCTGAAGCCATATTTCAACGAGAAGAACCTTTTTGTGATCAGTACCGATTTCTCTCATTATCCGAAGTATGAGGATGCCAGGGAGGTGGATCAAAAGACTGCAGATGCCGTGACCGGAAATTCAAAGGAGCAGTTCATGAAGGTGCTCAGGGAGAATGAAGCATCAGGTATTCCAAACCTGGCTACAGCCATGTGTGGATGGAGTTCCGTGCTGACCTTATTAAACCTTACCGAAGACAATCCGGAATATGAATACCACCAGGTTCAATACATGAATTCGGGGGATGCCGATTATCATCCCGACAAGAGCAGGGTAGTAGGTTATTATGCAATCGCTCTTACAGCCGGTGGAGACCAAGAGGCTGATCCTGATTTTGTCCTGACCAATAAAGACAAGGCCGACCTTCTGGGCATTGCCAGGTTAAGCATGGAGGAATATGTCAGCAAGGGAAAAACACCGAAATTAAACACCTCCGGATATTCTAAAAACATTAAAACACCTTGCGGAGCTTTTGTTACACTGAATAAAGATGGCCATTTACGTGGATGCATCGGTAACTTTAAGCCTGCCGATCCCCTGTACCTGGTCGTACAGCAGATGGCAATAGCTGCTTCAACCAGGGATCACCGCTTTTCGAAGGTCAAGGATGAAGAATTTGATGATATTGAGCTGGAGATTTCCGTGCTGACACCGATGAAAAAGATAGAATCCATTGATGAGATTGAATTGGGCAGGCATGGGATCTATATCAAAAAGGGAACGTCTTCCGGCACCTTCCTGCCCCAGGTGGCTACAGAAACCGGCTGGACCCTTGAGGAGTTTCTTGGGCACTGTGCCAAAGATAAAGCCCGTATTGGCTGGGATGGGTGGAAGACTGCCGATATTTATATATACGAAGCATTGGTCTTTCATGAATAAAAAAGCGAAATGATAATCTAGCACTGAACAACCTTTTGATGCTTCCGGGTGTCTGATAAATAGAAATTATAACGAACCTTATAAATTTACAAAATGTTGAAAAAAAATACAATTCTACTTTTTGCTGTAGCACTGGGCATATCTTCTGCAGCCTACACACAGTCAGTTGATGTTCCTGAAAAGGCTAAAATGCACCATGAGGTGCCGGATGAAAAGTCAATACCGATGGATCTTGAGGTGATCAAAACCTCACCCGCATATACCTTTGAATCTGCCGGTTTCTTTACCACCCAGGCGAATGTTAGTTCGTCGGGGCAGAATATTCTGGGCGATGCCGCCAATGAACCTTCCATTGCCGTGGATCCTACCAATCCTGACAGGATCATGATCGGCTGGAGGCAGTTTGACAATGTGAGCAGCAACTTCCGGCAGGCGGGCTATGCATACTCGCTTGATGCCGGGCAAACATGGACCTTCCCGGGTTCTATCGATGCCGGTGTTTTTCGTTCTGACCCTGTATTGGATTGCGATCCTGACGGAAACTTCTACTACAACAGCCTTACCGTGACTGCCAGTGACGATTTTATTTGCACGGTTTACAAGACTGCCGATGGCACTGTTGAATGGGATGAAGGCACATTTGCACAGGGTGGCGATAAGCAGTGGATGCGCATTGATAAGACAGATGGTGTAGGTGCGGGCAATAATTATTCATTCTGGACCAAGTACTGGAGCTACTGCTATCCACAGTATTTCACACGCTCAACAAACCTGGGTACCAGCTATGAGCCATGTACCACAATACCCGGCGAACCTTATTGGGGAACTCTGGCGGTTGGGCCTGATGGCGAGCTGTTCATTGTGGGTGCCGGTGAATTTAATGATGTGATGGTTACGAAATCCGTGAATGCTCAGATACAAGGTTCTACGATCACATGGACACAGTATTCTCCTGTCGACCTTGATGGCCAGCTAACCGGCTGGACTAATGTTAACCCGGCAGGATTACTTGGCCAGGCGTGGGTGGATGTTGATATTTCTGACGGCCCCGGGAGGGGTTATGTCTATGTGCTGGCCTCTGTCGACAGAGCATCGAACACCGACCCCGGTGATGTGATGTTTGCACGCAGCACCGATGGCGGGCTGTCATGGGATCCGCCTGTACGTATCAATGACGATATTTCAGTTACAAATATTCAGTGGTTCGGCACGATGTCGGTTGCGCCCAACGGCCGCATCGATGCAATATGGCTGGATACAAGGTCCGATCCCTGGGGCCAGTATAAATCAGCACTCTTTTATTCATATTCTGAAGACCAGGGTGTTACATGGTCAGCAAATGTGCAGCTGTCAGACATCTTTGATCCCCATGTGGGCTGGCCGCAGCAAGAAAAAATGGGCGACTATTTCGATATGATCTCCGATGAAGGCGGTGCACACCTTGCCTGGGCCAACACCCTTAACGGTGAACAGGATGTTTATTATGCATACATCACCCCGGGATCTGTTGGTGTGGATGAAGCCAATCCCGACAGGGTAATCACCGGTATCTCCAACTATCCTAATCCTTTTACGGATCAAACCACCATACGCTATACCCTTGGCGAAGAAAGCCAGGTGAAGTTGGTTGTGTATGACATCTATGGTAAGGCAGTACAAGAATTGCTTAATGAAGTAATGCCGGCCGGCACACATACCATAACCTATCTCGCAGAGGATCTGCCTGCCGGGGTGTATTTTTGCAGAATGTTTGCTGGTAACGGAGTGGAGAGTTTAAGTATACTTAAGAGGTAAAGTTGACGGTTGACAGTTGACGGTTGACGGTTGGCGGTTGACGGTCGTTTCAATATTTACTTTTTCCTTTGGAATTTCTCCGGGTGATTCATCATGTGATTAAGTATTCTTCCGATACTTTGGGATCTTTGGACTAATGATTTATGTATTTCGATGTTAATGTATTTGCATTTATAAGCGAAATCAAACCAAACCTGCGTTTCTGTGTTTTCCATGTCGGCATCAGATACTTTACTAATGAAGTGAGCAGGATATTGTCTCTTTCTGTACGCTTCACCTAAATTGGCGCATACAGATCTAGAAGATCTCCTGATTTGATCAGTAAGAGAATATTTCTCTTCTTTTGGAAAGGATTTTGAAATCTCAAAAATATCCATAGCCTGCTCCTGCGCAAGTTTATAAACTTCCAAATCTCTAAGTGTTCCAATCATAACAATAAAGGTTTAATATAATAGTCTCTAACTATTAATACCATTATTGTCAAATTGTCCCAGAAAAATATATTTATTTTGCACGACCGCCAACCGCCAACCGTCAACTGTCAACCGCTTACTGCCTACTGC
>JAGLEK010000138.1 GCA_023145125.1 Bacteroidales bacterium
CTGCTGATCCTTATTTGCAATTTGCTGTTTTTATATGCCATCCATGACAAATTGACGTGATCACCGGCAGGATTGGGAAAGATCCGGAGGCTTTGCCCGATCAGGTTTTCCTCAACACCAACAAGGTCGGTTTCAAAGTATGCTTCCCATCCGGGTGCCGTGATGGTGTAATTGGATGAAAATGTTATAAACATCCTTCCCGAAGGCGATGTGACCGGGCCGGGTGTAATATCCCCTGAGAATTCTTCCAGCAGCTCCTGGGTTTCCAGGTCAAAGACTTTAACCATATCATATGCTTCTTCAGTATGGAATGAGGTGAAATAGATGGTGAGCTCACTGGCTCCGGGCGGGTCGAGCATCCACATGCAGGTGCTGCCATTATGATAATCACGGGGGCCGCTGCCATCCGAAATATTACCTGATTGTTCTGCAATATTGGTTATTCCGGTACAGTAAACAGGGATTTCGGAAGTATAACTCAGTAGCCATCCCGGTGCTGTCCCTGTAGCATCCGACTGGTAGGTGATCAGCATCTTGTCTCCGCTTGATGTAATATCTGCCGGGATTGCATTTCCCTCAAATGTTCCCAGCACAGGAGCGGCAATTGTTTCTCCATCATATACAGTTACAACATCACCGGCTTCGGTATTGAAGTTCAGGAATTCCAGGCTTATGTTCTCCACAGAATCTTCCGGTGCAATAAGCCAGCTGCAGTCGCTGTCAGGGAGATATTCGTAAACAGGCCCGCTGCCGTCATCAATGGTGCCATCAGTACCGTTAAGTATCTTTGCATCCTGGCAGTAAAGTGGGTAGCTGTATGTGTTGGTATCCGGGAATCCGTTGATGATAACCTCCTGGGCCAGGTTAAAGTTTGACCCCCCGGGTGTAAGATCATCAGTATAAAAATATCCGTCATAGGATCCGCTCCAGCCCCAGTTGAAATGATAATAGTTTCCGGCCTGGTAGCCATCGCATACAAAAGCATGCCCATAGATGTTCGGTACCGACCATCCTGCATAATACATAGGAATGGCCCTGTCGAGGTGGCTGACCAGAAGGCTGTCCCAGTCCATGCTGGTGCTGTCACGGTACACATAAACCGTTTCAGGAGAGTATTTAAAGAATGTACGCAGGGCATAAGCTGCCTTATGGTTGTACATCCCGGAACCGTCCGGGCCATATACCATATCACATGCAATTCCCAGGTGGTGGAGTAAAAGGGCAACTGCAAGGTTGCTTTTATTCAGCGCGGTTGCCATCTTATCCCATTCGTAGGCCGTATTGCCAAAATTAGCAGTCAGGGTGCCATAAGACGGGCATTCATAAGAATATGACCCTGTGCCGGTTTCAGGCCAGCGGAAGTAATTAACTACCTGTCCGAGTGCTGTAGCTACACAGCCTGCATAACAATGGCCGCCGGGTCCGGCCCCGTCAGCAGGACACATTTCATTATAGAACTGCCCCTGGTTCCACTGGGTGGTAAGCATGGGTTCAACGGCTTTATTATTCTTAAGCGGTTGAAGCAGTACCGGGTCATTAGTCAATAGGTGTTCCCACATTCCTGATATCTCCTCTGTGGCAACAATCTGCAAGTCGACAGCCTCATTAACCTGTAACTTGTATTGTTCCAGTAATGCTGCAAATTGAGGAGGCAGATTAGTATTTGTGTATTTTCCCGACAGGGAATAACCCGGAACAGGCCTGACATTATCGTATGCGGAGACCAGCACAAAGCCGGCATTTGACATATTCACTACATATATCAGGGTTTTATTCTCATTTTTTAATTCAAATGTTTCTGCAGGCCTGACAGCGTCATAATCCATTTGCGAGAATTGGTTAATGCGTTCGTAGAAAAAGTTCGTAGCGATCTTTTTGGCAGTGGTTTTATCTATTTTATTTGCAAGGATTGTGATCGTGCATAAAAACAGGGTGCTGAGAATAAAAAGCTTTTTCATGGGTTTTTGATTTGAAACATGAATCGTGCAATGTCATATCAAAAGTAATAAAATTTGGGTTTTGTTGAGTGATAGATGTGCATCATACCCATAGCTCTCTTTGGGGAATCATAAAAAAAGGAGAAACCTGAAATTCAGATTTCTCCCTATGGTCAAAATGACCTCAGATTTTTATAGAAGTTATTTAATAATAACCTTCTTGTTAACAGATCCTTCAGCGCCGCTGATATTCAGGATGTAGATGCCTTTGGCAAAATTGCTGACATCGATCCTGTTATTGATCTGTCCTGTAACATTGCTTAATACATTGTTATATATTGCCTCACCGGTAACATTGACCAGGCGTATTTCAACAGTCTGCGTATTATCCAGATTGAAATTCACGTTCAATGCATCTGTTGCGGGGTTCGGAAAGATGTCGAGCTGTGTGAAAGCTTCCTGTTCTTCAACACCCACATTGTCTATCTCATAAGTGACCTCCCATCCCGGGTAATTGTTTAAAGAATTTGAACTGAATGTGATAAACACAAATCCTTCATCACAAACAAACGGGCCGGGGATATCATCGCCGGAAAATGTTCCCAGTTGTGTGTTGCCATTGAAAACCTTCACAAAGTCCTTGCCTTCTTCTGTTTCGAAATAGTTGAAATGGACTGTAATGGTATTTGCATACGCAGGCTCGATTCTGAACATACATGTAGCACCGGGAGCATAATGGAATGATCCGCTGCCGTCATCAAAGGTGCCAACAGGATCGGTAAGTTCAACAATCCCGGCGCAGTATGTAGGGAAATCAGAGAAAAACTCTGCCTTAAAGCCTGTACCGTGGCCACTGCCATCAGTGTTCAGGGTGATGAGCAGCTTGTTTCCGGTGCTGGTAAGTTGTGAAGGCAGCGTGCTACCTGTATATTCACCAAGCATTGGAGCAGAGGTTGTTTCACCATCGTAGATCCTGAGAAAATCACCTGAACCCAGGTCGAACTCAACAAAGTAAATAGTGATATCAGTAATGGAATCTTCAGCGTTCTGAGGGTCGATCAACCAGCTGGCATCTGTGTTTGCCTCGTAGTCTTCGATCGGGCCGCTGCCATCGGTAAACTGTCCTGACGTCTGTGTGATCACTTCCAGTCCTGATGCAAAATATGGGTATGCCGGATCGCTGGGATAAAAACTCTTAACACAGGCCTGTCCCATATAAAAACCACCAACATCGTTAAGCGAATAATAACCGTTACCGTAGCCACTCCATCCGAAGTTAAAGTGGAAGTTATCACCCTGGTACCCGTCACAAACAAAAGCATGCCCGCCTGAAGTTGAACTTCCGGAATAATATAACGGGCGATCAATATCTATATCTCCTTTCAGGATAGCGATCCATGAAGTAAGAGAATAGCTGCTTTTTTCAAGGTAAACCGAATTGTTGTACCTCCAGAAGGCATTCAGCCGGTTAGGTACAATAAAGCTGTATGAGCCTGATCCGTCGGGGCCGAAGTTCATATTCACAGAAACGGCACAATGGTATCCGAGCTCAGCAATGGGCATTGGATTCCTGGAGTTGATATCGTCCATCATCCCGTTCCATTCGTAATATGTATTTTCAAAATCAGCACATTGTACGCCGTACGACAGGTTTCCCGGTGTGTAGCAATGATCGCCGGTACCATTTATAGGATAACGATAATAATGCATGATCGCAGACATGGCAGTAGCCACACATCCAACATAAACATGGCCACCTGAACCACCACCATCTTCAGGGCACATCAGGTTATATGGTGAATCCTGGTTCCACGTGCTGGTGAGCAGGGGATCAACATCCTTAGGATCCCTGAATGTATTTAATCCGGAGATCTCATCAGTGAGAAGATGTTTCCAGTCAGAAGCAATGGCTTCATCAGGCTGGATATTATTTTCACGGATGTAGGCGATCTGGTCGACAAAGCCTTGCATGTAACTGGAATAAACATAAGCGTGTTCCCCTTTGGGATAATCCCCTTTGAAGGAATAGCCGATGATCGGATCATAAGCATCATCTGCAGAGATGATCATGAAGCCGCCTGCTGTAAAATCAAAAGCATAATACGCAGGAATGCCATTATGATTGGTAGTGTGTTCATAGGTAACGATCACATCGGTAAATGAGATTCCCTGATCGTACTGGTTTACTTTTTCATAATAGGCATTGATTGCCACTTTACGGGCATCTTCCTTGTTAACTATGCCTGCCATTCCGCTTGAAAAAGCAAAAACAACCAGGCTAAGGGTCAGTAATAGAATTTTTTTCATGATATTAATTTGGTTTAATTTGAATTCTAATTGACGGCAAATATATATATAATTGTTTAGTTATGAGATTACGTCCTGCCATTTATTTAATACTGTATACTTATTATACAGACTGATGCTTAAGTGTAATGGTTGCACAGATGTAATTAATGTTGAATTTTTAATTTTTAATTTTTAATTAACTTCATCTTGCTCACCTATTCTCAATACTATTAGTAATACAAAGTACGTAATACTTAATACGAATTTTATTATTTTCGCTACTTAAAAGTCATTGTAATTCATTTCAAGTCTATGTCATTATTAATCAAGAATATAAAAGCTTTGCTCCAGCTAAGGGAGGGAGGGGAGTTGAAGGTTTCCGGAAAAGCAATGGCTGAACTCCCCCTTCTCAATAATGCCTGGTTGCTTACCGATGGGGATATTATCCTGGATTACGGGGCGATGGATTCTTTTGATACAGCCCTTGAACAGGCTCCTGCCGGCATCAGGCAGATTGATGCTGCCGGCAAAATGCTCCTGCCGGCTTTTTGCGACTCACATACACACCTCGTTTATCCCGCCAGCAGGGAAATTGAGTATATTGACAAGATCAGGGGGCTGTCCTATGAGGAGATCGCCAAACGTGGTGGTGGCATTTTAAATTCTGCCGCTAAAATGCATGAAGCCTCAGAAGAAGAGCTGGTTGCTTCAGCCATGGTGCGGCTGGAGGAGATCATGGGCTTTGGTACGGCAGCCGTGGAGATCAAAAGCGGATACGGGCTGAATACAGAGGATGAGTTGAAGATGCTCCGGGTGATCAGGAAGCTGAAAGAACTGTCGCCCGTCAGGATCATTTCCACTTTCCTTGGAGCCCATGCCATTCCGGGGGAATATAAGGGGCGGCAGGAGGCATATGTCGACCTTATCATCAATGAAATGATCCCGGAGGTGGCTGCGGAGGAACTTGCTGACTACATTGATGTTTTCTGCGACCGGGGGTTCTTCACAGT
>JAGLEK010000139.1 GCA_023145125.1 Bacteroidales bacterium
TTACTGGTTACTTGTTACTGGTTACGTGCCTTCTTCCTTCTTCCTTTTTCCTTATGCCTTATTCACTCTTTAAAGAGGGATATATGTAATTTGTCGGAGGATCAAAATTTTCTTTGATCGTACGTGGGGAAACCCATCGTAGCAGGTTCAGGTAAGAGCCTGACTTATCGTTTGTGCCCGAAGCCCTTGCACCCCCAAAGGGCTGTTGCCCTACCACAGCACCGGTTGGCTTGTCATTAATGTAGAAATTTCCGGCAGCATTCACCAGCTTTTCCAGTGCCAGTTCAATGGCAAAGCGGTCGTTGGCAAAGATGGCACCGGTGAGTGCATATGGCGATGTGCTGTCAACCAGCTTCAGTGTTTCCTCATACTTATCGTCATCATAAAGGTAAATAGTAAGCACCGGGCCAAAGATCTCTTCCTGCATGGATTCATAAAGAGGGTCATTTGAAAGGATCACCGTTGGCTTGATGAACCATCCTTCTGAACTGTCGTAATCACCTCCCGCGATGATCTCAGTATCAGGATGTTCTTTTGCCCTGTCGATATATCCGGTGATCTTATTGAAAGCCCTTTCATCGATCACCGCATTGATGAAGTTGCCGAAGTCTTCCGGGCCACCCATCTTAAAGCTGCTGATGTCGTCAACAAGTCTTTCCTTCACTGCCGGCCACATCCCTTCAGGAATATATGCCCTTGAGGCAGCAGAGCATTTTTGCCCCTGGTATTCAAAGGCACCTCTCGAGAGGGCTGTCGCGACATGCAGCGGATCGGCACTCTTGTGTACCATCACAAAGTCTTTACCGCCGGTTTCACCAACGATCTTCGGGTAAGTATTATGCAGCATCACATTTTCACCTATTGCCTTCCATATCCTTTTGAAAACCTCTGTTGATCCGGTGAAATGAACACCAACGAAATCGGGATGCGCTGCCATCACCTTTCCTCCCACCGGGCCATCTGCAAAAACCATATTGATCACGCCATCAGGCATTCCTGCCTCCCTGAAGACGTCCATTATCACAGCTGCTGAGTATATCTGTGTCTCTGCAGGCTTCCACACAACAACATTACCCATGAGTGCAGGTGCTGCAGGCAGGTTTGCGGCTATAGAAGTGAAATTAAATGGTGTGATGGCATAAACGAAGCCTTCAAGCGGCCGCTGTTCCACGCGGTTCCAGACACCTTTAGAGGAAACAGGCTGCTCCTTATATATCTGAACCATGAACTGTACATTGAACCTGAAGAAGTCAGCCATCTCACAGGCGGCATCAATCTCTGCCTGGTAAACATTCTTTGACTGGCCAAGCATGGTGCTTGCATTGATCTTATCCCTGTATGGCCCTGAGATGAGGTCTGCCGCCTTCAGGAAGATGGATGCACGGTGATCCCAGGGCAGGGACTGCCAGGACTGCCTGGCTTCCAGTGCCGCATCAATGGCCATGTGCACATGGCTGGCATCACCCATATAATAATGTCCAAGCGTATGCTTATGGTCATGAGGTGGATGGATGCTCAGCTTTTTATCAGTTCTCACTTCCTTCCCACCTATGATCATAGGGATATCCCGTGTTATTGACTTAAGATCATTGATAGTTTCCTTTAAACTTATTCTTTCGTGACTACCAGGGGCATAGTCTTTTACCGGCTCATTATATGCAGCCGGAACATCAAAAAATCCTCGTAACATACTTTATAGATTTATTGTTTTAATTAGAGTTTTCTTCATGAGACAGAACAGCCTTCCGGTGGATAATATCTCAAAA
>JAGLEK010000014.1 GCA_023145125.1 Bacteroidales bacterium
ATCCAGCATCCAGTATCCAAAACATACCACCATGAAAAAATTCATTTCACCCATTTTAATTGCAATAATCATTATGACAATCAATTCATGTTGTAACGATCAGGATGAGATCAAATATCCTGTAACAAAGAAAGTTGACCAGGTAGATGAATACTTTGGCACCCCCGTTGCCGACCCCTACCGCTGGCTTGAAGATGACAACTCAGAAGAAACAGCAGAATGGGTAATAGCAGAGAATGCCGTTACCGATGCATATCTGTCGGAGATACCGTTCCGTGAAAAGATCATTGACCGGCTCACTGAGCTATGGAACTATCCCAGGTACAGGACACCTGAGAAAAAAGGAGAATATTATTATTTCCGTAAGAACGACGGCCTGCAGAACCAGGACGTATTATATGTCATGATGGGGGAAGATGGCGAACCCGAAGTTCTGCTCGACCCCAATACGCTTTCTGAAGATGGCACTGTTGCGCTAAGCAGCTGGAACCTCTCTAAAGACGGAAAATACCTTGGCTATCTGATTGCCAGGGCCGGCAGCGACTGGCAGGAAATACATGTAATGGACATCGATAAACGTGAAACCCTCAGCGACCATATTCAATGGGTGAAATTTTCAGGGGTATCCTGGAAGGGAGACGGCTTCTTTTACAGCAGCTACGATCCACCCGCCGAAGGGGAAGAACTCAGTGACGTGAATGAATACCATAAAGTGTATTACCATAAGCTGGGAAGCAGCCAGGATGAGGATATCCTGATCTATGAAAACCCTGATTTCCCGAGGAGAAATTTCTATGTAGGCACTACAGAAGATGAAAGGTTTCTGCTTATGCACGAAATAGAATCTACCAGTGGAAATGCACTCTGGATCAAAGACCTTTCAAAGAAACGCAGTGAATTCATCAAACTGGCTGAAGGCTTCGAATATGATTACGGGGTGATCGGGAATATTGATGAGGAATTACTGATCCAGACCAATGAAGGCGCACCAAAAGGAATGGTGTATATGGTTAATATTGAAGACTTATCTGCTGACAGGGTCACCATCATCCCCGAAAAAGAAGAGGTTCTGCAATCCGCTGCGATACTTGGCGGACGGCTGATCACGGCCTATATGAAAGATGCCTCCTCTAAAGCATATATCAACACCCTCGCAGGTGAGCAGATCGCAGAACTGGAACTTCCGGGCATCGGTTCTATTGGCGGGTCATCCGGCAAAGCCGATGACAATATCGTATTTTACACCTTTACCTCCTTCACATTTCCTGCAACAGTATTCAAACTGGATATCCGGGAAAATAAAAGCGAAGTTTTCTTTAAGTCTGCTCTCGATTTCGATGCAGACAAATATGAGACAAAACAACTGTTTTATACAAGCAAGGATGGAACAAAGATCCCCATGTTCATTGTTCATAAAAAAGG
>JAGLEK010000140.1 GCA_023145125.1 Bacteroidales bacterium
ACTTCAAGTACTCCAAGTACTCTAAATACTTTATTTCCTATCTTTGAACCCGCAGAAGGAAAACCGAAAGCATGAAACTTTCCATTGTCATTGTCAACTACAACGTGAAGCACTTCCTTGACCAGTGCCTTACTTCGGTACGCCGTGCCATCGAGGGCATAGAAGCGGAAGTGTGGGTGGTCGACAATAACTCCGTCGACGGGTCGGTAAGGCTGGTAAAGGAGAAATTCCCTGAGGTCAGGCTGATCGACAACAAAGACAATGTTGGTTTTTCCAGGGCAAACAACCAGGCCATCCACGAATCACAGGGAGAATATGTGCTTCTGCTGAACCCCGACACCATTGTTGAAGACGACACCTTCAGCAAGATCATTGCTTTTATGGATGCGCACCCTGAAGCCGGGGGGCTTGGCGTGAAGATGATCGATGGCAAAGGCAACTTCCTCCCTGAGTCAAAACGTGGCCTGCCTACACCCGATGTTGCCTTCTACAAGATCTTTGGCTTATCGAGGTTCTTTCCGCGTTCCAGGATTTTTGGCAAATACCATCTCGGGTATCTCGATAAGGATGAGATCAACGAAGTGGATATCCTTTCCGGGGCGTTCATGTTCATGCGCAGGGAAGCCCTTGATAAAACCGGCTTGCTGGATGAGGATTTCTTTATGTACGGGGAAGATATCGACCTCTCCTACAGGATCATCAAGGCAGGGTATAAGAACTTTTATTTCCCCGAAACCCGGATCATCCATTATAAGGGAGAAAGCACCAAGAAGAGCAGCGTAAACTATGTCTTCGTATTTTACAGGGCCATGGCCATCTTCGCCGGCAAACACTTCTCCCCGAAGAATGCACGGATGTTCTCCCTGCTGATCAACATGGCCATCTGGCTGCGCGCTTCCCTGGCCATTATGAACAGGTTCTTCAAAAGGGCCCTTCTGCCAATACTCGACATCATCATAATATTTGCCGGGATATACTTTATCAAGGAATACTGGGAGACCAGGGTGATCTTCCCCGATGGCGGCAGCTATCCGCAGGAATTCATCACCATCACCGTACCTTCGTACATACTGGTGTGGCTTATATCGGTATTTCTCAGTGGCGGCTACGACAAGCCTATCAGGCTCATCAAGATCTTTCAGGGAATAGCACTGGGCACTGTATTCATCCTGGTGGTTTACGCCTTGCTGAGTGAGTCGTACCGTTTCTCGAGGGCGATCATAATTCTCGGTGCCGTATGGGGCTTCAGTGCAATGACAATATTGCGCCTTATCCTTCATCTGACCGGGATTCAAAGGTACAGGATAGGAGGTGAAGTCAAAAACAAGCGCTTCATCATCGTCGGACAGAAAGATGAGGCAGAACGTGTAGCCGATCTCTTACATAAGACCTGGTTAAAACCGGCCTTTGTCGGCCTGGTAAGCATACAGAACAATATCCGGCGGAGTGAGTTGTTCATCGGCACCATCGAACAGCTGCCGGAGATCATCCCGATCTATAAGATCTCTGAAGTGATCTTCTGTTCCAAAAACCTCCCCCACCAGGTGATCATCGACAAGATGTCGGAACTGCAGCATCTCAGGGTCGACTTCAAGATCGCTCCGGAAGACAGCCTTTCCATCATCGGCAGTAACTCCATCAACACTTCCGGAGACCTGTACACTGTTGGCATCAACTCCATCACCACACCAAGAAACCTGAGAAACAAGAGATTTGTCGATATTATCACCGCCTTAACACTGCTTATTTTTCTCCCCGTAAACATTTTCATTATAAAAAACCCCGGCGGACTTGTGAGGAATATCCTGATGGTTCTGTTTGCCCGTCGTTCATGGGTTGGGTACAATATCGAAAATCCTGCCGAGCCGGAGAAACTTCCCCATATCAAGCAGGGCATTCTGCATCCTGAAGATGCTTTTATCAGAAAGCGAATAAATCCGGAGATCACAGGAAAACTGAACCTGATCTATGCCAGGGATTATAACTTCACCACCGACCTGAACATCATCTTTCGTGCATACAGGGAACTTGGAAGAAGAGGGTAATTGAACATTCAGACATCTTAATTGTATATTTAGGTGAATTAAAGGATCATACTATGGCCAACTTTCAGATCGTGATGCCAAAGCTGGGTGAAAGCATTATTGAAGCAACCATCACCAGGTGGCTGAAGTCCCCCGGGGATGCCATTGAAGAAGACGATGCAATTGTTGAAATCGCCACTGACAAAGTGGATTCGGAGATCCCTTCTCCGGTTGAAGGTATCCTGAAGGAAGTATTCTTCCGGGAAGGGGATGTTGTCGATGTGGGAAAAGTGATCGCGGTTATCGAGACCGAGGGGGAAGATATCGGGAAGGATGCTGCTGTATCTACTGAAAAGCCTGCAAAAGAAAAGGCAAAAGCTGAGATAAAAACAGTGAGTGTTACAACACCCGCTGCTATTGAAGAATCGGTGGAAGCAAGCCGTTTCTATTCGCCACTGGTGAAGAATATCGCTAAGACTGAGGGTGTTTCCATGGCTGAGCTGGAAAGCATTTCCGGTACTGGCAAAGAAGGCCGGGTAACGAAACAGGATATCCTGGATTTTCTGAAAAACAGGCCTGCCGCATCGGCTCCTGATACTAAAACACCATTGCCAAAGCCAGCTGTTGCGCCTCCTGTTGTCAGTGCCGCCGGTGACGAGATCATTGAGATGGACCGCATGCGTAAGCTAATTGCAGACCATATGGTGATGTCGAAACAGGTTTCACCGCACGTTACCTCCTTCATTGAAGTTGATATGACCAATGTGGTAAACTGGCGCAATAAGGTCAAGGATCTGGTGATGAAGCGTGAAGCAGAGAAGCTCACATTCACACCTATTATCATTGAGGCCACGGCACAGGCTATAAAGGATTTTCCGCGTATCAATGCCAGTGTTGACGGCACGAAGATGATCATACGCAAAAACATTAACATCGGTATGGCTGCAGCATTGCCGGGCGGAAACCTCATTGTCCCCGTGATCAGGAATGCAGACCAGAAGAGCCTGCTGGGCCTCACCAGGGATGTGAACGACCTCGCCGGCAGGGCAAGGGCAAACAAGCTTCTGCCGGACGAAATACAGGGGGGCACTTTTACCACTACTAACTTCGGCTCATTTGGCAGTATCACAGGCACCCCTATCATCTACCAGCCACAGGTTGCCATATTGGGCATTGGCGCGATCAGGAAAAAGCCTGTCGTTGTCGAAACTGCCCAGGGCGACATGATCGGGATCAGGCATATGATGATCCTTTCCCTGGCCTATGACCACCGCATCGTGGATGGTGCCCTGGGTGGCATGTACCTCAAGCGCCTGGCTGAATTGCTGGAGAATTTCGATACAGAAAGGAATATCTGATCATTTTCAATCATTTGATAAACAAATTCCTGTACTTTAGCAGGAAATCACAAACCACTAATCCGCACTTTCATGGAATTGAACTTAAGCAGGCCCCTGGCCATTTTCGACCTGGAAACCACAGGCATCCGCGTTGCCACTGACCGTATCGTTGAGATATGCGTTATCAGGGTAGAACCAGACAACAGCACACAGGTAATAACCTACAGGGTGAACCCGGGTATCCCCATCCCCCTGGATTCGACACTCATCCATGGCATCTCCGATGATGACGTGAAGGATGAACCCACTTTTAAAGAACTGGCAGTGGGGCTCAACGACTTATTTAAAGACTGTGACCTGTCGGGATACAATTCCAATAAGTTCGACATCCCGCTACTCGTGGAAGAATTCCTGCGGGCCGATATTGACTTTGACCTTCGCGACCGCTACTTTATCGATGTACAGAACATCTTCCACAAGATGGAGCCCAGAAACCTCAAGGCTGCATATAAGTTCTATTGCGACAAAGAGCTGGAGAATGCACATTCCGCAGAGGCCGACACCATGGCCACCTATGAAATATTGAAAGCCCAGGTCACACATTACGAAGACACAGAGTATAAAGACAATGACGGGAATGTCAGCCAGCCGATCAAAAACGATATGAAGGCATTGCATGATTTTTCCTACAATACTCGCTTTGTCGATCTCATAGGCCATATTGTTTTTAATGCGAAGCAGGAAGAAGTTTTCAACTTTGGCAAGCACAAAGGGAGAACAGTGGAAGAAGTTTTCAGGAAAGAGCCCCAGTATTTCGACTGGATGATCAAAGCTGAGTTTCCCCTGTCGACCAAGAAGGTGATCACAGCCATCAAAAAAAGATATACCGACCCTAAGCTGTTTTAAGAACTTATGTCCATCTGACAAAAGTGAGATAATCAACTAAATACCAAGCCCGACATGAAGATCATCTGCATTGGCAGGAATTATGTTGACCATGCCAGAGAACTGAACAACCCGGTGCCGGAAAACCCGGTCTTTTTCCTGAAGCCCGATACTGCCCTTGTCAGGAGAAACAAGCCGTTTTACTACCCCGATTTTTCAGAAGACATTCATTATGAATGCGAACTGGTAGTGAAGATCAACAAGCTTGGCAAGAATATCCAGAAGAAGTTTGCGCATACCTATTATAATGAAATTGGCATTGGCATTGATTTCACCGCCCGCGACCTGCAGGCCAAGGCCAAGGCAAAAGGGCTTCCCTGGGAGATCGCCAAGGCATTCGATGCTTCGGCTCCACTCAGCATGGAGTTTATTAATAAAGATGAATTTGCCGATCTGAATGACATCGGTTTCCATCTGGACAGGAACAGCGAAACTGTTCAGGAAGGCAATTCTGCAGATATGATATTCGACTTTGATGACCTCATTGCATACCTGTCAAAATTCTTCACACTTAAAACCGGCGACCTGATCTTCACCGGAACTCCGGCCGGGGTCGG
>JAGLEK010000141.1 GCA_023145125.1 Bacteroidales bacterium
ACAATAAGGTCTTTCAGGCTTTTATATGCAATCAGTTCATTAAGGATGATCTTCTCACCAAACAACTGGCCAACCAGTGTCATGTCTTCAGCGCTGACCCCTATTGCCCATGTCAGTGGTGCCAGGGCATAGCCAAGGATGAACTGCATGGTAAGGCCGGCATATTGCCCATTGGTTGCGGAAAATATCACTTCATTGAGGCTTGTCCAGTCGCCCACTTTTATCAACACAAAATTTAACAGAGCGATAAATGCGATGAATACAAGGAGCATGGCAGCAACATTAATTGCCAGCTTTACGCCTTGCTGTGTACCGTTGGAGATGGCATCCAGCACATTTGATCCGATGCTTTCCCTGGAGATCGTTATTTCACTGTTTATGGCTTCTGTCTGCGGCACAATGAGTTTGGCCGCTACTACAGCTCCCGGTGCTGCCATAACAGATGCCGTGATCAGGTGCTTGGCAAATAGCAGCTGGCTTGCAGGATCGGTCCCGCCCAGCATGCCGATATATATGGCAAGAACACCTCCGGCAATGGTTGCCATTCCACCTGTCATCACAAGCATGATCTCGGAACGGTTCATGTTTTTTAAATACTCCTTGATGAGAAGGGGTGATTCTGTTTGTCCGAGAAAGATGTTAGCAGTTGCTGAAAGGCTTTCAGCCCCGCTGATGCCAAGCAGTTTCTTCAGTGCCCAGGCCAGTCCGTACACTACCTTCTGAATGATACCATAGTAAAACAATACGCTCGTTATGGCGGAGAAGAAGATTATGGTTGGCAGTATCCAGAATGCGAAGTTGATCAGGGGTGATTCCACCTGGTCGGAGATGAATGAACTGAGAAGGAATGATGTACCCTCCTGTGTGAAATCAAGGATCTTCAGAAAGATGGCCCCGACGATCTCGATCATGTATTGAAATACCGGTACCTTCAAAACTATGATGGCAATGATAAACTGCAGTGAAAGGCCCATACCTACCACACGCCAGTTGATAGCTTTTCTTTTGCTGCTGATCAAAAAACCTAACCCTACAAGGACGCTGATGCCTAAAAGTCCGCGTAGCAGTGATATAAATGAGAATCCTCTGTCGGGGACCTCACCGGCAACGGCTTCAGCACCTTCCTGGGCAAAAGCAGGAAGGCAGACAATAAATAATAGAAATAAGATAAGGAGCAGCTTTTTATTCATATTCATCAGAATAAAAATTGTCATCGGACTACACATCCAATGACAACCAGTTAAATATTGAATTTAAATCAGTTTTTTGTTCTTTTTGTGATCTCATCCCTGATCTTTGATGCTTTTTCGTATTCTTCGTTGCTGATGGCCTTTTGAAGCATCTCCTCCAGTTCTTCCATCGTATTTGTAGTGAATTCCTCGGTTCCGGAATCCGTGGCTATTGTTTCTTCATCCTCGTTTTGCATTTCCTCTGCCTTATCGTCCATCACTATCCCTGCCTCAGACATAATATTTTCATTGGTATAAATAGGACAGCGGAAGCGGATGGCAAGGGCTACGGCATCAGAGGTTCGGGCATCGATCTCGCTTTCATTCTCACCCTGTAAGCAGATGAGTTTGGCAAAGAACACCCCTTCCAGAAACTTGTCTATGACTACTTCTTTGATAAATATATTATAGTGCTCAGCAAAATTTTTGAACAGGTCGTGGGTAAGCGGCCGCGATGGTTTCATCTTTTCAAGCTCCACAGCAATGGCCTGTGCCTCGAAGCCACCGATGATGATAGGCAGTCGTCTGACACCACCATGCTCGCCGAGGATAAGGGCATAGGCCCCGCTTTGCGATTGGCTATAAGACATGCCGATGATTTCCAGTCTGATCCTTTCCATTACATGCTATGCTTGATAAGCAATTTTATGAAAGCTTAAAAGTATCAATTTTTCGATTACTATTGATTTCTTGTGGATAAAATCTTGTCGGGGTCTCAATTTATATTTATATTTTTGCGACTTCACTAACCAAAATTTATAATAACATGAGAAAGATTTTGTCATTATTAACGATTTCTTTGCTTCCGGTATTTAGTTTTGCCAGCGAAGCTGATCTCGTAATACCCGAGGAGATCAAATCCCAGAGTATTCTTTACTGGGGTTTCCTGATCACTTTTGCCGGGTTTATGTTTGGACTGTACCAATTTATGCAGGTGAAAAAGATCAGGGCGCACAAATCCATGTTGGATGTTGCCCAGGTGATCTTTGAAACCGCGAAGGTATACCTGATCCAGCAGGGCAGGTTTTTATTAATATTATTTCTCTTTATTGGTACCGCTGTTGGTTTTTACTTTGGCTGGCTGTCGGATGCCAATTTCGGCTTGAAGGGCGTGCTTATCATCCTCGGATGGACAGTAGTCGGTATTCTTGGATCATACAGTGTTGCATGGTTTGGTATCAGGATGAATACCCTTGCCAATTCCAGAATGGCTTTTGCCTCCCTGGAGAGGAAGCCGATTAAACTTCTTAACATTCCCCTCAATGCAGGGATGAGTATCGGTGTTGTGCTGATCTCCCTCGAGTTGGTCATGATGCTGATAATTCTCCTCTTTGTGCCGGGTGAATATGCCGGGGCCAGTTTTATAGGCTTCGCCATTGGTGAATCCCTGGCAGCTTCTGTCCTCAGGATTGCCGGTGGCATCTTCACCAAGATCGCCGATATCGGATCTGACCTGATGAAAGTGATCTTCAAGATCGGAGAAGATGACCCAAGAAACCCCGGAACCATTGCCGATTGTGTTGGCGATAATGCAGGCGATAGCGTAGGACCTACTGCCGATGGCTTTGAAACTTATGGTGTAACGGGAGTGGCCCTGATCGCATTCATACTGCTTGCCGTAACCAGTGCAGCTGACCAGGTCAGCCTGCTTACATGGATATTTGTGATGAGGATACTGATGATCATTACCTCTATCGTAGCCTTTTGGATCAACGCTGCCATCACAAAAGCTAAATATCAGCATGCCGATGACCTGGATTTTGAAAAGCCCCTGACCAGCCTGGTCTGGATCACTTCCATACTGTCCATCATCGTTACCTTTGTTGCCAGCTATTTCATTATCGGCGACCTGCCTCATGATATGTGGCTCGTTCTGTCAGTGATCATTAGTGCCGGAACACTGGGTGCTGCCCTGATCCCTGAATTTACCAAACTTTTTACCAGTCCTAAATCGGCTCACGTAAATGAAGTTGTAGAGGCATCCAAGAAAGGAGGGGCATCACTGAACATACTTTCCGGGCTTGTTTCCGGTAACTTCAGCGCATTCTGGCAGGGGATGGTTTTCTTTGCCTTGATGTTCATTGCTTATTTTGCCAGCACATACGGCCTTAGTGAGCACATGATATATCCGTCTGTTTTTGCCTTCGGACTTGTTGCCTTCGGTATGCTTGGAATGGGGCCGGTTACCATTGCTGTTGACAGCTATGGGCCGGTAACTGACAATGCCCAGTCCATCTATGAGCTTTCACTGATAGAAGAAAATAAGGAGAGTGTCAGCGAAGAGATTGAAAGGGATTTCGGTTTCAAACCTGATTTCGAAAAGTCAAAATATTATCTTGAGGCCAATGACGGCGCCGGAAACACTTTTAAAGCTACGGCAAAGCCTGTGCTTATAGGTACGGCTGTTGTGGGTGCTACCACCATGATCTTCTCACTTGTCCTGGTGATCCAGCATACCCTGCATATTCAACCGGAACAGATACTCAACCTGCTGAATCCATATTCAATCCTTGGATTCCTCCTTGGTGGTGCGGTGATCTATTGGTTCACTGGCGCCTCCATACAGGCAGTTACCACAGGTGCTGCCCGTGCAACTGAATATATCAGGGAAAACATTAACCTGGATCCCAATGCGGAAAAGAAAGCCGATGTGAACAAATCAAAGGCGGTGGTGAAGATCTGTACACAATATGCCCAGAAAGGGATGTGGAATATCTTTATCGCAATCTTCTCTTTTGCCCTTGCATTTGCATTCCTGGCAGCCCCATCAGGTTTTGAGGCAGGAATGGCAGAAGCGGATGCACTGAACTATGCAGCCCCTGTATCCCTCTTTATCAGTTACCTGATCTCCATTGCATTCTTTGGCCTGTTTCAGGCGATCTTTATGGCCAATGCCGGCGGTGCATGGGACAATGCCAAAAAAGTTGTTGAAGTGGATATGCAGGAAAAAGGCACCCCGCTGCATGAGGCAGCAATTGTTGGTGATACTGTTGGCGATCCTTATAAAGATACCTCTTCAGTTGCGCTGAACCCTATCATTAAGTTCACAACATTGTTTGGCCTGCTGGCGATGGAAATTGCCCTGGCTGAGCAGTTCAGGGATATCGCACCATGGATCGGTGTCGGTTTCCTTGCTGTTGCGCTGGTATTTGTATACCGCTCATTCTACAAGATGAGGATCAATCAGTAATATACAAATTACAGTATACAATATACAATATTCAAATGAGGCTGTCTGCTGTTAGCGGGCGGCCTTTTTTTATAGGGTATGAGGTATGAGGTGTGGGGTTTGAGGTTGGGAGGTGCTTAATGTTTTAATTTCGCTTCATAAGGAAAGATTACTTCCCAGTCATTTTCCATGTCAACAACAGTCCATCCTTTCTCTATGGCTTCATCTAAACCTTTATCAAATCGGCCTATGTGTGAATTTCGATCGTAAGCCCATTCACGAATGGAGTCGGTATGATGCACGTAGAGCATGAAACTCTTGTATTTATTGGAGGCTGTCCATTGCATCATAGCCAGGTCACCATCAGAATTTCCACCACAGAATACCGGCTTTTTCCCAATGATCTTATGAATATTAATTGGTTTTCCTTCTTTGTCATTAATAAAATCCAATTCACTGAGACGTCGCATTACCGGCATCCCATTGTTATCATCAAATTTAGTTTTTATTGTACTGCCAATTATTTGCTCTACAGGTATACCGTAGATTTCAGGTAAAACCGGGCGCATGAAGTCAACCCCTCCTCCTGAAACAACATAGGTTTTAAAATTATTCTCTCTGAGATAATTAAGTAGTTCAAGCATGGGTTGATAAACTAAATCAGTAAAAGGCCTGTTTTTTGTGGGATGCTTTGTTGTTTGAACCCACTCGAGAACCATAGTGTTGAATTCATCTGCTGTCATTCCCGAATGTGTTTCCAATAATAGTGTTATTAACCCTTCTTCTCCTGATTTTGCAAGTGCCGTCATGTCATTTTCCAACACCGCTTTAAAAGGCTGTTCATCTTTCCACTTCGGATGGCCGGGGGCCATTTCTTTTACTCTGTCAATGATAAAAAATAATTGGAAATATGAGGGTTGCTCACTCCAGAGTGTGCCATCATTGTCGAATACTGCTATACGGTCGGGAAGGGCAATAAAGAATTCACTTTCCGGATTGGCCGCGTCCTGAACAAAATTGATTATTGAAGCTTTTGTGTCTCCTTCTGCCCATGATGGCAATGGGTCCACTTGATCATTGATGTAATGACTATCATTGGTACAGGCAATCAGCCCCCATACAAGAAACAGTAAGACCCAGGTATTGACATTTCTCATTAGACTGTATGTTTAAAAAAAAGACCGGAAAAATTTTCCGGTCTTTGATGATTCTTAATTGTTTGTTGGTGTACTAAGTTTTTCCATGACTTTATCCAGACTGAAGCTTGCTGCTTCCATCCGTGGAGGATAATCCTGAAATGTCATGAGGAAGTTCCCTACGATATCCTGTGCAGGAACAAGCAGAAAGGCATGGTCAAGAAGCCAGTCGTAATACGTGTTAGATGTAATGGTTGCAAATTCATAGGGATCTCTCCTTAAATTCAGGATGATTGGAATGCGGAGTTGTATAAATGGTTCAGACCATGTTTTCATCGTGCCTTCAGCCCTTTGTTCCAAAAAAATCAGTTTCCAGTCATCATAACGCAAAGCAGTAAGATCACCATCATCAGAAAAATAAAAAATTTCTTTACGAGGGCCTTTTTCTGTCTGCCCGGTAAGGAAAGGCAGGAAGTTATAACCATCTAAATGAACTTTATAGGTTTTGTCACCAATAGTGTATCCGTCAAGAAGCTTTTCCTTGACATCATCATCTCCGGCAGCAGCCAGGAAAGTGGGCATCCAGTCCATGCCTGATATGATCTCATTGGAAACGGAACCGGCATCAATATTTCCGGGCCATCTGACCATAGCGGGCACTCTCCAGCCACCTTCCCAGTTTGTGTTTTTTTCTCCGCGAAAAGGACTAACTGCTGCATCGGGCCATGTGTTTTTATGTGGGCCGTTATCAGTTCCATATACCACTATAGTATTATCTGCAATGCCAAGTTCGTCCAGTAGGTCGAGGAGTTTACCAACATGCATATCATGTTCAACCATTCCGTCGGCATATTCATCCTGCCCTGATATTCCTCTCAGCTCTTCTTTCACATGAGTCCTGAAATGCATGCGTGTGCCATTCCACCAAACAAAGAAGGGCTTTCCATCTTTAACGGTTTTCCTGATGAATTCAATGGCTGCATCTGAAGTTTCGTCGTCGACAACTTCCATCCTTTTCTTTGTCAAAGGGCCGGTATCCTCAATATCACCACCAGCGTAGGAATGGATCACTCCACGAGGCCCATATTTATCCCTGAAGTTAGGATATTCTTCAGGATCCGGGTAATCAAGTAATTCAGGTTCCTCTTCAGCGTTCAGATGGTACAGGTTTCCGAAGAATTCGTCGAAGCCGTGGTTGGATGGTAGATGCTCATCCCGGTCACCCAGGTG
>JAGLEK010000142.1 GCA_023145125.1 Bacteroidales bacterium
CTGGTTACTGGTTTTGGCCAAATTGCATCAGATAAGCTTTAATGAATTCATTCAGATCTCCATCCATTACGGCCTGCACGTTACCTGTTTCAAAACCTGTACGCACATCTTTCACCATTTTATAAGGATGCATAACATATGACCTTATCTGCGAACCCCACTCGATCTTCATTTTGTTACCTTCTATCTCAGCCTGGGCTTCTTTTTTCTTCCTCATTTCTATCTCGTACAATTGAGATTTCAGCATGCGAAGTGCCTTCTCCCTGTTTTGTCCCTGTGAGCGCGTCTCCTGGCATTCGATGACAAGTCCGGAAGGTCCATGCCGCAGGCGTACCGCAGTTTCCACTTTATTGACATTCTGGCCACCGGGTCCACTCGCGCGGAAGGTGTCCCAGGTAATATCAGAAGCGTTGATCTCAATCATGATGTTTTCATCTACCACAGGATAAACATAAACCGAGGCGAAGGAAGTATGCCTGCGGTTGGCCGAATCGAACGGGGACAGGCGTACCAGCCTGTGTACACCATTTTCACCTTTCAGGTATCCAAACGCAAAATCCCCTTCAAACTCCAGTGAGACAGACTTAAGGCCTGCCACTTCGCCCTCACTCATTTCAAGTTCCTTAACCTTATAATTATTTCGTTCTCCCCAACGATAATACATACGCATCAGCATCTCCGCCCAGTCCTGGCTTTCTGTGCCGCCGGCACCTGCATTGATCTGAAGGATAGCACCCAGCTTATCTTCCTCACCGCTGAGCATATTCAGAAACTCAAGGTCCTCAACGGCCTTAAGTGCTTTTGCATGCTGTTTATCAAGATCTGATTCTGATCCTTCTCCTTCACTAAAGAACTCGAAGATAACTATCAGGTCATCAATAGCTGCATTTACTTTCCCGAAAGCATCGGGCCAGAACTTGATGGATTTGATCTCTTTGAGGAGTTCTTCCGCTTTTTTAGGATTGTTCCAGAAATCAGGGCTGTGGGTAATCTTTTCCTTTTCTTCGATCAGACTAATCTTGCTGTCGATGTCAAAGGAACCTCCTCAAGGCTTCAAGCCTCTTATTCAGTGCTTTAATATCTTCCTGTGAAACCATGAAATTTATTTTGTACAAAGATAAAAAAAAAGAAGGCTGCTGAGCAACCTGATTACAGGTTTTCAGCAGCCTCCGTATTACCGGTAGATCCGGCTATGAAATATTAATTTGTTCTTGGTTTGGGATCCGGACCATACACCTTTGTTGTGTTTGCAGCTTTCAATGGTGCCTTATCCGTAACAAGGATATTGTCGACCAGCCATCCACGGAATCCGTTATACAGCCCGTCAATAGTCCTGAATTCAAAAATGATCTGAATGTCGGCGCCTACATATCCTGAGAGGTCATATTCCACATTCGCCCACACAGGAGCTTTGTTGAACCCGCCGGAAGTGAAAGGCAATGCAGCCCTGTTATCGAGGATAGGATCACTATATGGGTTAAGCCTGCCTAGTGATGTTGTAACCTGAGTGCCAACATCAAGGATATGGATCTCCATGATATCGTAGCCGGAGGCATTAGGGTTTACACTTTCAATCTCGAACCATGACCAGAATGAGAGTGAGGCCTGGTTCAGTCCCACCAGGCTGATCTGGGGTGATGTAAGACTACCATGATTTGACGATACACCGGTCCCGCCTGACCATTGGCTTTGGCCGGCTACAGCTTCACCAATAAAGCTTCCCGTTTGTGCTTCACCATACCATGCACAATACATGCCTGCATACGCACTGGCGATATGTCCGCCGCTGTTATCGTTTGGAGCAAGTTTTACATATTCGCTTGTAACATTGCTGTTCAGGATCGTAGCATTCTGTTGAGAATGCCAGAATCCATCATAAGTCCAGGCAGATGTAGTCTCGAATCCTTCCGTAAAAATAGTGTTGCCAGGCACATTCTGGTTAACGAGATCGACATTTTTTACAACAAGTGTATTCTGGGCAATGATGACATTATGTGATACATCGACAAAATTCCCTTTTATGGTTTTAATTTTAAATGCAGGGATCAGGTCACCTTTTATTGCTGATTCAAGAGGAATGGCACCAATGGCAAACTTACCGGATGCATCACTCATAACAGTAGCAAAATAACCATTGGTCAGCGTCTCATCTTCTGCGCTTATGGCAATTGTAGCATCGGCCAGAGCAATTCCATTGGCATCCAGCACAATCCCACAGAGGGCCCCTACGGGGACCGTAACAGTATTATCAACTGGCATAAAACCAACAAAAGCCTGGGGCAGGTTAACATTCCCTACCACTACACTGTTTGCCACCTGAGATTGGTAACCTTCTTTTGAAACCGTAAGCGTATAATTACCTGCAGTTATACCGGTTACAAGATAATTTCCTCCGGCATCAGTCAGCACCTGGGTGACTTGAGCACCGGCATGGTCTGTTACAGCAACCAGCGCCCCGGCCATATGGGCAAAGCTCACCGCATCCTGGCTGTAACCGGCTATACTAAACCCACCGGTTGTTGGATCATCATCATCTTCATCTTTTTTACATGCGCTTATCACTATGGCAAAACTCATAAGCAATATGAGTGGGTAATACAACTTTTTCATAATAGATTATTTTAGATTAAACAATTGGATTATAAATATTTTAAGATAAGGTGTTTTTCATAACCTCTGGACAATGCGAAAATAAAAATTTTATTTCTATTATTAAAACTTTCCTGATCATCCATAGAAGATTTCTTTTTCTCAATCACCTCCTGCAAGGTCCTTTCATACTGATACTCATCAATTTCATCCAGTCCTATCTGAATGATCGGATCCGGAATTTTTTTTGCTCTCAGTCCGGCAATGATCTTATTCCTGCCCCATTTCTTGATCCTGAATTTACCCCCTGCAAAAACCCTTGCAAATCGTTCCTCGTTGAGATAGTTCTCTTCCTCAAGGGATTTAATGATCTTCCGGGCCACTTCCGGCCTTACCTTCCACAAATAAAGTTTATTCTTCACCTCAAACACAGACCGCTCCTGGTATGCACAATAGTGCTTTGCCTTTTCAAAAATATATTTTGTATGTGTTGTTTTGGGAGCACTCATGGATCACAAGCTTAATAATTCCCTGACAAGTTCCGGGAC
>JAGLEK010000143.1 GCA_023145125.1 Bacteroidales bacterium
CCACCATCCATGTGTGGCGCATCATCAATTCGGCCTGCAGAAATACTTTTGCATATTGTGATTCACCTGACATAAGTGTGCTATACACGGCCAGAAAAGTGCTGTCCATATCATGACAAAGCCTTTCTTTTTCCAATGAATCATTTGAGGACCGGTATGCATTATATAATGAATCCAGGTAATACATATACTGCATATTATTATAAAAATATTCATTCTCCGGATCACAGAAAAGTTTGGGCTCACCGCCCCAGTCAACACATACAGTATCGTATTCAAGAATCAGTGGATAGGAATCGCGGCCTTCAGCCGTCATCATGCAATAGCCGTGGTAATCAGAGAAATAATCGATCATGCCATTGGAGGTGGTGCGAATGCTTCCCAGGTCCTTCTTCTGAAAACCCTCATAACCTTCAAAGAATACTTTCACCCCCTGAGGATATGGGCTTTTGCCCACGATGCTGATCCAGTCCTGTCCTGACACAGAATTGATCAGGAAGAAAAAAGAAATAAGATAGAATATGCTTTTTTTCATAGTTTGTCCTTTTCAAGGAGCAAGATAATGAAAATGCGGTACTTTGATGATTTTAACAGAACTCCGGGTCATCTTCTTTCAGGGCGCCGATTATACTTTCTGATCCAGAAGGGGCTTAATATCCTACACCCATTCTTCAGAAAGGATATCACCACGGATCCCGACAACAGTTTTCTTGACAGGGATCTTTCGTGAAGCATTTGAAACTGCCGTCTGTGCCATTTGTATGAGGCCGCTGCAACAGGGAACTTCCATGACCATCACATGCAGGGTATTGATCCGGGCCTCGTCGATCATGCTAACCAGCTTCTGAATATAAATATCTAACCCGGAATCAAGCTTCGGACAGGCAATAGCGAGGCTTTTACCTTTAAGATATTGAGTGTGGAAATTACCCATAGAGAAAGCAGTGCAATCTGCAGCAAGAACTACATCAGCATTTTCGAAGTATGCGGCATTCGGATTGATAAGGTGCATCTGCACCGGCCATTGCCTGAGGGCGGAAGGCAGATCAGCATTGCTTTCCGTATTTCCGGCTGTCGCCGCTTTGTTCACAGCATCAGTATCTATATCAAAAACTACAGTGGCACCACCCGGGCAGCTGCCCCCGCAAGCGTCACCATCATCCTTTTCATGAACCTTTTGTGTCACATCAGCAACGGTATATCCCAGGCCTTCCTGCTCCTCCAGAAACTCAATGGCTTCTTTCAGGAATGCCGTCTCACCATGATCCCGCAAATGCTTCAAATGAGCAACGACAGTATTGAAGCCGTGTTTGATAATTTCTTTCATCACGGCAGTTTCATTATATGGTTCAGCTTCGCGGGTCTCAATCTCTATTGCCCCCTCCGGACAATCGCCTATGCATGCGCCAAGGCCGTCACACATCAGGTCACTTACCAGGCGCGCCTTTCCGTCAATTATCTGCAAGGCCCCTTCCGGGCATGCGGGGATGCACAAACCGCATCCGTTACACTTGTCCTCATCTATTTTAATTATCTCTCTTTTCATACAAATTTGGTTGCTGGATACTGGATGCTGGATGCTGGATACTGGATGCTGGATGCTGGATACTGGATGCTGGATGCTGGATGCTGGATGCTGGATACTGGATGCTGGATGCTGGATACTGATTTCTGATTTCTGATTTCAGTAATCAAGATATTTATCCAACGTCTGCTCCTCCATATAGGTTCTGAATTCAAGGGTAAGATCTGTTATCACATTTTGGAAGATACACTTATCGAAAGGGCAGATGGGTTTATCAAGAGGGCATTTTGTGATGATGATCTTTCCTTCTATGGCTTCATATATATCAAGAAAAGAAATGTCTTCCGGTGCCATCTTAAGGGAAAATCCACCGGAGGGCCCACGGCTTGAATTTACAAATCCCTCTTTAACAAGACGTTGAAATACCTTAGCCACATGATGTCTGGAACTGGCAGTAAGTTCAGCTATATAGTTCACGTTCACCAGCTTATCAGACCTCGCCACCAGGATCATTCCATGTACGGCAATAGATGCGGCTTCACTGATGTTCAGAATTTTTGACATAATACTAATTTTAGTAATTAATTACCCAAATGTATATTTCTTTTTGTTTTCCGGGAAGTAAAAACGCTTAAAAATTTCACAAAGC
>JAGLEK010000144.1 GCA_023145125.1 Bacteroidales bacterium
CACTATCTTTATTCAACTTATAATAAAAGCCAGGAGTTATTAACCGTAAGGAATAAGTTAATACCGAAAAGCAGACAGGATGAATTCATTATCAATGGACATTCCGGTTTTAATATATGCGCGTTTGGGTATAGCTGCTTTGCTCTTTCCCTCAATTCTTTTTTCTCAAATTGAATTAAAGAACCCCGTGGTGATCGACATGGATGATGGCCTCCCTTCAAATTACATATCCGCCATTGCCAGGGATAATATGGGGTTTATGTGGTTTGGGACCGACAAAGGCTTATGCCGATGGGATGGAATACACGCTAAAGTCTTCACCCATGATGATGCCGATACAAATTCAATACCTTCAAATTTTATTGAAACCGATGCTCTGCTATGGGATGATGAGCAAAAAAAACTCCTTATCGGAACAAGCTGTGGCTTAAGTGTTTATGATTCCAAGTCGGGCAACTTCAAAAACTACCTCTCATGTATTGGAGAATATTCCGCTTCAGAAAACAGGATATCTGCTATCATCAAAGATAATCAAGGTATTATCTGGTTAGCTACCGACAAAGGATTTGCGAAATTCAACACAAATACCGATAGTTTTCAAAACTTCTATTACCAGGGTAGTATTGATGATGAGCCCCGGGGCGATAAACTATATGCAAACATCTCACTGGCCATATGCCAGGACCTGGAAAATGATTCTATTTTCTGGATCGGAACACGTTCAGGTTTGCTGAAATTCAATAAGTACACAGAACAGATTCGGCGGTTCTATTATAGTTATTACCTCAAAAATATTGAATACAATATTAATGTATTTCGCAGTGTATGCCCCCATCCCAATGGCAAACTGTACCTGGGAACATGGACCCACGGGATGATAATCTTCTGTACTCAGGAAGAAGAATTCATTAGAAATTTCCGGCCAAGCGGCCTTCCCAAAAAGCAAATTTTCCATGATGGATGCATCCCGCCAATTAAAGTAAAATCAGAGCATGAGATATGGCTGCCCACGGTGTTGGGATTAATGGTATATGATACAGAAAAAGATACAGTGACCTTTTCGAAATATTATAAAAACCCCGTGGGCAGGCTATACCCATTGTGGGTAAACCTTATTGATAAAGAAAACAGGCTGTGGTGTGGGTCCAGGTATGGTGTTTATATGTTTGACCAGCGTAAGAAGCAATTCAAAAATTATTTTTTCAAGCCATACAGCAACTCCAGAACCTATATTACATTCGATATTTTTGAAGACCCTGAAACAGGTGTGATCTACCAGGCATTACAGGGGGCACACGGACTTCATTATTTTGACCCTGCAGAACAACAATTTGATTATTTGGAGGTGCCTGCAGACCCATTGGATGAAAACACCATCAATTCAATCTTTCAATCCAGCGACGGAACTGTATGGATCGTATGTCCTTATGGATTATTTAAACTCTCGGATGACAGAAAAAGACTGCTCCCCTTCGATCTATCCTTAGACAGTTACCCATGGTTCAACGATATGGTTGAGGATAAGAACGGCGGTATCTGGATCAGCAGTGCAAATTACGGACTGCAGAAGCTAAACATTCACTCAGCTAAGCTGGAACAGATAAGACACTGGAGAGATTATTTTGAATCTGATAAAAATGTCCCGGAAATAGTACACCTGATCGTTGATAAGTACAATAGAATATGGTTTACCAGGAGAGATGGAGGTTATGGATATTATGACGTTGAAACAGATTCTGCCTGCTATTTTATTAAACCCGGTAACATTAAAGATCAGTTTTATTTTCTGTATGATCTGGCTCATGGGAAAGAAGATATTATTTGGGTTGGCAGTAATGAAAATGGCCTTGGATATATAGATCCGGAAGCCCCGGGGGAAGGAATACAATCCAAATGTTCAAGCCATAACGGCTTACAAAGCAATTTCGTTTATGATGTTCAGGCCGACAATAATGGAAGAGTGTGGATGTTAACGGAGGCCGGCCTGGAAATGCTGGATCCGGTGACAGGGGAAACTGTATTTTATAACAGTAGTGATGGATTGATCATGTACGATACTTTTACCAATCGCAGATCATACCATCCGGGCAGCCTGAAAAAAATAAGCAATGGAAGGATGGCCATTGGATATCGCCGTGGAATAGGGATATTTTCTCCTGACAGCCTGGCCCCAAACGATGAAACTCCTGTGCCATATCTGACATCTTTCAAGGTATATGAAAAAGAGGTGTCACCTGACACAGCATTGTTTTTCTTCGGTAGCATTGATCTGGATTACCATGAGAATTTTCTTACTTTTGAGTATTCAGCCATTGCATTAACTTCAGGTGGAGGTGTACAATTCTATCATCAGCTGGATGGTATCGACAGGGAATGGGTTCCATCACCAAGGCGCTTTGCTTCATATTCGAATCTCTCACCCGGGGAATACATATTCAGGGTGAAAGCACAGAGTGTTTATAAATCAACACCTGCAACACCCCTTGAGTTCACGATCGCGATCCATCCACCCTGGTGGAAAACATGGTGGGCATATATTTTGTATTTCATCACCTTTGGAAGTGCTTTTTTAGGATTTTATCGATTTCAGCTCAATCGGCAGCTGGCCATTCGCGAGGCCGGCCGGCTTAAGGAGCTTGACGACATTAAAAGCCAGCTATACGCCAATATCACCCATGAATTCCGTACACCACTCACTGTCATCACCGGCATGGCCGATGAGATCAAGTCTGATCTGGAAAGCAATGAAAACAACAGACTTAGTGACTTTCTGGATATGATCAAACGAAATGCCGGCAAGTTGCTCCACCTGGTAAACCAGATGCTTGACCTGTCCAAACTGGAAAGCGGCAAGCTGGAGTTGAAGCCCGTACAGGCAGATGTTATTCCTTATCTGCAATATATTACAGAATCGTTTCAATCATTTGCCGAGTCACAAGAGATCAAGCTGGTATTCTATAATGAAGTAGAAAAGGTGATCATGGATCATGATCCGGAAAAACTCTTCACCATCATTTCGAACCTCCTGTCGAATGCAATAAAATTTACGTCCGGGGGCGGCAAAGTGATATGCCATCTGAATGTATCAGGAAGACCTCAGCCTGAAAACATCATAATTAAGATCAAGGATACCGGCATTGGCATCCCGGAAGATGTGCTGCCACATATTTTTAACCGCTTCTTCCAGGGAGATGGCTCCTCCACACGGAGGGGTGAGGGAACAGGTATTGGCCTGGCCATAACAAAAGAGCTGGTGGAATTGATGAACGGCAGCATCACAGTGAAAAGCACGGTGGGCAAAGGCAGTGAATTCACTGTTCATTTACCCATTACGCATAAAGCACAAAAGCCGGATTCGGATAAAGACCGGAAACAGGCACACAGTGAAATATCAGAAAGGATACAAAGCGGATTCCATCCGGAACCCGGTGTGGAAAAATTGCCTGATCCTGTTATGCCGGAAGATCAGGAGCACCCTATTACACTCATCGTTGAGGACAATGAGGATGTTGCAAAATATATTGCTTTAAGCCTGGGAGAAGATTACCAGATTCATCATGCCAGAAACGGGCAGGAAGGGATTGACCAGGCCCTTGAGCTTATTCCGGATATTATAATCTGTGATGTGATGATGCC
>JAGLEK010000145.1 GCA_023145125.1 Bacteroidales bacterium
GCAAAGATGCTTCCTGGAAGGTGATCGGTGAGCTTATCAGCAACAACACGAATATCAAGGCCATCCGCTTTAAAAGGAATTATGGAAAGTCAGCGGCGCTGAATTCAGGCTTTGAGGTTGCTTCAGGCGATGTGGTGATCACCATGGATGCAGACCTGCAGGACAGTCCGGATGAGATCCCGGGCCTGTATAAAATGATCACGGAAGGCGGCTATGACCTGGTTTCCGGATGGAAGAAAAAAAGACACGACCCACTTGGCAAGACACTGCCATCAAAATTCTTCAATCGTATTACACGAATGATGTCAGGCATCAGGCTGCACGATTTTAACTGTGGCTTAAAGGCCTATAAGCTCGACCTCATCCAAAGTATTGAAGTATACGGCGAGATGCACCGCTATATACCTGTGATCGCCAAATGGGCAGGCTTTAACAATATAGGCGAGAAGGTAGTGATGCACCAGGAACGTAAATTTGGTAAAACGAAGTTCGGCATGGAGCGCTTCATCAAGGGCTTCCTTGACCTGTTGTCGATTACATTCGTTACCCGCTTTGCCAAGAAACCCATGCATTTCTTTGGCACTATCGGAACCTTATTTTTCTTTGGTGGGGGTATCATCTCCCTTTGGATCATCGGAGAAAAGGTCTTTGGCGTGGCAAAGCGTGATGTAGTCGATCAACCGCTTTTTTACCTCGCCCTGCTTGCAATGATTGTCGGAGTACAGCTCTTTCTTTCCGGCTTCCTGGCTGAGATGATCTCAAGGAATTCCCCCGATCGCAACAAATATATTATTCAATCCCGAATAGGACATGATGTTCCCGACAGGGAATGATCATATTGCTGCATGCCGGAAGTAAAGAAAATAGTGATTGTCGGGCCTGCCCATCCCCTTCGTGGCGGTGGCATGTCAACATTTAACGAAAGACTTGCAAAGGCCTTTGCCGACAGGGGCGATGATGTGGAGATCTTCAGTTTCAGTCTGCAATACCCTTCGATATTGTTTCCGGGCAAATCACAATTTACCGATGAGCCGGCGCCTGAAGGCATCCGCATAAAAAGCACCATCAACTCCATAAATCCCCTCAGCTGGTGCAGAACAGGAAGGAAAATCCGCAAACTGGATCCGGATATTGTGATCATCCGCTACTGGATCCCTTTCATGGGGCCTGCCCTGGGTACCATCGCAAGGAGGATCAGGAAAAACAAAAAGACAAGGATCATCGCCATTACCGATAATGTGATCCCTCATGAGGGCAGGCCGGGAGATAAGGCCCTTACACGATATTTTCTCAAACCTGTGCAGGGTTTTTTATGTATGTCGAAATCGGTGATGGACGACCTGAGCTTCTTCGACACAAAAAAGCCACGTGCCCTGTGCCTGCACCCCCTTTATGATAATTACGGAGATGCCATTAGCCGGGAAGAAGCGCTGGCCAGGCTGGGCTTGCCGGAAAATAAAAAATACCTGCTGTTTTTTGGCCTGGTCAGGAAGTACAAAGGCCTCGACCTGCTGATACAGGCGCTTGCCAGCGAAAAACTATCCCATCTGCCACTGAAACTGATCGTAGCAGGTGAATTTTATGATG
>JAGLEK010000146.1 GCA_023145125.1 Bacteroidales bacterium
TCCACCAAAACCACCTCACCAAACCCCAAACTCTCCAACGCTTCCATCTGTGTTTCGGCGTCGCCGGCGATCACATAATACATTTTTGAAGGATCGATATACTTCTGTGCAAGCATCATGTGCCGGTCGAGGTCCATATTCAGTACGATCTCTTCTTCTCCTTTTATGTAATCGAAGGGCAGTTCGTACATGCTGATATTCTGCAGCATGCGGAGCAATGACCTGAGTGTTTCAAAGTCGCGGGCATTGGATTTAACAAGTGCATTCCTGGTAAAGTCCATTTCCTCCTCTGTGATACCATCCCTGTATGCTTCCATCAGATCCTTGAAGATATGGGCCGATTCTTCAGTGGCAGATGAACGTACGCTGGAAGAGGCAAGGAAGTAACCCGGCACATAACTTCCTGTGAAGTAAGTGCGTGCACCATAAGTAAAACCTTTTTCTTCCCTTAGCATCATATTCACATGGCTGTTGAATGAGCCGCCCAGCTTGTGGTTCATCACAGTAAGCGGGTAAAAATCAGCATCGGTACGGGCTATCGAGGGAGCACCAATATAGATCACTGATTGTTTGGCTCCCGGTACATCGGCAAAGTAAACTACCGACTCTTCAATAGCTTCGGGGTAGCTGTATTCGGGGAAAGTAACTTCTTTTGTTTCCCATTTCTCTGCAAGTCCGTTCAATGAGCTAAGGACTTTGGCTTCCCCGATATCTCCTGCAACATGGAAGGCAGCTACTGCCGGTGAGATATTTGCATTGTAATAGTCTTTCAGGTCATCGATGGTAATGCCCTCGACACTTTCTTCTGTCCCTCGCGATCCGGTAGAGAAAATGTGCTCATCACCATAAACGAGTTCTATAAATGTGTTTCTTGCAATAGAACTGGGATCTGCCTTTGATCTTTTCAATCTGTTCATCACTGCAGTCTTCGCAAGCTCAAACTCTTCTTCGTCCCACCTGGGCTCAAGCAGGATCTCTTCTACCAGTGCCAGGGTAGCATTATAATTCCTGGCAAGTGTATTCACGCTCAGCGTGATTGATCCGTTAGAGGCATACATGTTGATGTAAGCACCCAGCTTGTCAATAGCCTCTTCAAGCTCCTGCGGGGTCTTGTTCTGTGTGCCTTCCATCATCATAGTGGCAAGTAATGAGGCAACACCTGACTTTTCGGGAGTGTCGAGGTAGTGGCCGCCTTTCAGTACAATGGAATACTGCACAAGAGGCAGCTCCCGGTTCTCTATTCCATAAACTTTCATCCCATTCGATAATTGGTCAGACCAGATCAGGGGCAGGGAAAGCAAAGGATCCGGGCCATCTGTAGGTTGCACTGAGCGGTCAAACTCAGTCAGGGTCATCATGATCTCTACTTCCTCAATTTCATCCATGTTCACCTCCGTGGCATTCAAAACGTCTTCCTCTTCAACACCTGCTGATACGGAGCCGTCGGCGACAAGCTCCACTTGCCCTTTGGGGACAAAACTGGTGGCGAAGAATGGTTTGTCTTTGATATACTTATCATATACCCGCAGGATGTCTTCTTTTGTAACGGCCTTAACCCTGGCTATATCCGTTTTGTAATATCCCGGGTCACCGGCATATTCATTATAATTGGCAAGCTGAAAAGCCTTATACAGAATACTGCTGATGCCATTATAGAAATTAGTTTCAAGGCTGGCCTTGATCCTGTCGACATCTTCTTCTGTGAAACCTTCTTCTTCGAACATCTGAAATGCTTCAAAAACGGCTTCTTCCACATCTTGCAGGCTAAC
>JAGLEK010000147.1 GCA_023145125.1 Bacteroidales bacterium
CTGATGAATCACAAGGCAGGTAAGACGGTTCTGGTCAGTATTTATGATCCTGCCGGTGGTGAACGATGGGATGAGAAGGTAAAAGCCATTGGCCGCGGACAGGAATATGGGCTTCTTTATAAGCGTTGGGTGGAAAACCGGCGCAAGGAAACTGATAGTCTTTCCGGTGGACGTATAGGATATGTCCATGTGCGGAGTATGAACAGCAACAGTTTCAGGAAAGTATATTCTGAAGTGCTTGGCCGAAACTACCATAAGGAAGCTATCATTATTGATACCCGCTTCAATGGCGGAGGCTGGCTGCATGACGATCTGGCCACCTTCCTGAACGGGGAAAAATATGCCAGCTTCTGGCCACGTGGGCATGAAAACTACGGCAGTGAGCCTCTCCACAAATGGCATAAGCCTTCTGCGGTTCTGATCGGGGAAGGCAATTACTCTGATGCACACGGATTCCCGTTTGCTTATAGGGCTATGGGGGTTGGAAAAACCATTGGAATGCCCATTCCCGGAACCATGACAGCTGTGTGGTGGGAAGGCTTGCAGGATAACAACTTGTATTTCGGCATCCCACAAATAGGGATTAAGGATATGGATGGCAACTACCTTGAAAACAAACAGTTTGAGCCTGATGTGAAGGTCGCACAGGATTATGATGTGGTCATCACCGGCAGGGACCAACAACTTGAAAAAGCCGTTGAGGTCCTTTTAATTGAACTGGACGAAATTAACGAATAAAAAAAATCTTTGAAATTGATTATCCTCGGGGCAAGCCCACGAGGTATTAACCCAATTTCATTCCGCAATAGCGGAACCAGATTTTTATAATACCCCTCTGTCCCGCCAAAGCGGTACATCTCCCCTGAAAATCAGGGAAGCTTATTAGGAAACCTCGCGGCAAGCCACGAGGAATAATTTAATTTAACTGTTCAAGCATTTCCATCTTCAGGAATTTGTTAATTTTGATACATTCAAATATAAAACTTTTACATATGAAATATTTTAGAATAACTACCTTCGTTATATTAAGCGTTTCGCTTATTTTCTTTGTTTCCTGTCAGCCAAAGGAAAAAGACACAAAAGCTAAATACGTATTTCTTTTCATTGGTGATGGTATGGGTATTTCGCAGGTAATTGCCGCAGAGGCCTTTCAAACAGCACTGGCCGGAGGGGAATATGTACCCCTTGGGTTCCGGCAGTTTCCGGGAGCAGGCCTGACCACAACTTTTGCTGCTAACCGATATATCACAGGATCAGCAGCAGCAGGCACCGCCCTGGCCACAGGAAATAAAACAGCCATTGGCAGGATCTCCATGGATACCTCGGGTACCATTCCTTTTGAAACCATTG
>JAGLEK010000148.1 GCA_023145125.1 Bacteroidales bacterium
CATTACCATTCCGGCCTTCTTTTCTCCAGGAAGGCTTTCATCCCGGTTTCCCCTTCATCCTTGAAGAGTGTACCGAACATGTCTGCTTCCAGCTCTGAGCCTTTGTTAAAACCTTCCGCCATCCCTTGCCGGACTACTTTTTTTATCAGTTTTATTGCCTTTGGGCCTTTTGCAATGATGGTATTGGCAATGCCCATGACCGTTTCCATTAATTCTTCCGGTTCCACCACTTTCTGGACTAATCCAATCCTCAGGGCATCAGCGGCACCTATCATATCGGCTGTCATCAGAAGATATAACGCATCTCCCTGGCCTGTCAGCCTGGGAAGGCGTTGTGTCGCTGCATAACCGGGAATGAGGCCAAGGCTTACCTCGGGCTGTCCGAATTTCGATTTGCTGCTTGAAATCCTGAAATCACATCCCATTGCCAGCTCAAGCCCGCCTCCAAGTGCAAAGCCATTGATGGCTGCTATGACAGGTATTTCCATTTCACCCAGGCTGCGGAAAGTATTTTGTCCAAGACGGCTGAAATCAGATCCTTCTTCAGGTGTTTTATCAACCATTTCCGCAATGTCGGCACCAGCCACGAAGGCCTTTCCTTCCCCGGTGATGATCATAACCCTGACATCCGTGCGGCCATTTATCTCGGCAACAACCTGGTCCATTTCATTGAAAAACCTGGTATTGAGGGCATTTAATGCCTCGGGGCGGTTGATGGTGACCAGAGCGATCTGATCACTAACCTCAACCTTTAAAATCTGTAATTCCATAATCAAAGGGTGCTTAAAAATTTAGAGTTATCAAATTTATAAAAATTTGCTTAGCCTGATACACTTCAGGCAATAAAATGACAGCTTAGTTATAAACGCCATTTATATCTAAAAATGTACCTTTTTGCATATTTTTAACAGAATTAATGCAACAAAGTATTAGGTTTGTATGTTTTATTATTGAAATCAACATGATGATAAAAGGAATTATCAAAAATTCAGTGTCTGTTTTTCTTGCTGCAATTGTTTTGATCGCGACAAGTGGGGTTACTGTTTTACGGCATTCCTGTCAGGCTCAAGATACTACTGAATTCTCGCTTTTTATTCCTGAATTTAGCTGTGAACATCAAGGAAACCAGGAAAATAGCAACATTCATTCATGTTGTAGTGTCCCTGTGCTTCCGGCATCTGAAACATATGATACGGAAAAATGCTGTGATACTGATACATTCCTGGTGCAACTGGATGTCACCTTTGATATACATCATCTTACTAAAAAGACCATCCCGGCAGACTTTGACAATCCGGTTGAGAGAGCACATGAAATTGAAATCCCTGATGGGGAAATAACACATATAATCATAAGCAATGATCTTCCGCCCCCCCTGGGAGGGAAATCATTGCATATTTTCCTCAACCAACTGAATATTCCTTTTCCTTCTGTTTAGTATTCTTGTTCCGGCTGAATCTGCCTGAACTATTTACTCTATTTTACTAATTAAACAGAAGAATTGCCATGTATTTAAAAACAATTATTACAATCATATTTGCTGCAATAATTACTTTATCGTATACGCAGCACCTTGAAGGTATAGTATACCATTTTGAGGAACATCAGGATGATGAACACGGGCATGAAGCACATGATCACCAGGAGCCCCTGCCGGGAGCAAATGTCTATTGGGCAGGGACTACAACAGGTACATCAACAAATGCGGACGGTGAATTCCATTTAGCTTTCCCTGAAAAGGAAGAGCCCATCCTTGTTGTAAGTTATATTGGTTTTACGAACGACTCTGTTTATATCAACCATGGACAGCATGAGATCGAGATCATCCTTAGTGTTAACAACACACTCAAAGAGGTTGTCATTACCAACAAAGCATCCGGAACATTCATTTCCAGGCTGGACCCTATCTATACCCAGAACATCACCGGTGCAGAGCTGCATAAAGCAGCATGTTGTAATCTCTCTGAAAGCTTTGAAACCAATGCATCTGTTAATGTGTCCTACAGTGATGCTGTCACAGGAGCAAAGCAGATCCAACTGCTGGGGCTCAGCGGAACTTACAGTCAGCTCATGACCGAAAACATTCCGAATCTCCGCGGGCTGGCAACTTCATTTGGCCTGGGATACATCCCGGGTACCTGGATGGAATCCATACAGATATCCAAAGGCACATCTACGGTGATCAATGGATTTGAAGCCATTGCCGGGCAGATCAATGTAGAATACCTGAAACCGGACAACGCCGATAAGCTTTTCCTTAATGCCTATGCCAATATACACGGCAAGATCGAGGGAAATGCGATCAGCGCGATCAAAATAAATGATAAGTGGAGTACGGCCATATTTGCCCATGCTGAAAATCTGTCAAATAAAGTGGATGATAATGATGATTCCTTCCTCGACATGCCCTTGATCAGACAGTTTAATGTATTTAATCGTTGGAAGTATGATAATCATGACAATGTAATTTCCCAGTTTGGATTTAAAGTGTTGGATGAAGATCGTACAGGAGGACAAAAAGACTTCTCCACCGATATGGTGCGTGATACAAGCAATCCATATGGGATCAATATCAAGACCAGGCGCTATGAAGCATTCTGGAAAGGAGGTTACATTTTTGAAAACAGGCCGGCTACGAGCATTGCCCTCATACAATCGTTCACTCATCATAAGCAAAACTCGTATTATGGGCTCAATAATTATGATGCTAAAGAAAACAGCTATTATCTCAACCTCCTGTTTCAATCATATATCGGCAATACCCGGCATAGCTTCACCACCGGGCTAAGCTTTGAACTGAATAATTATTTCGAAAACCTGAATGACAGTGCTTTTACAAGGTTTGAAAGGGTTCCGGGTATTTATTTCCAATATACCTATAAGCTGGATGAGAAACTCAGTATTATTGCAGGTATCCGTGGAGATTACCATAACATATACGGGGCATTTGCAACCCCCCGGTTCCATCTGAAATACAGCATTACAGACCATACCATTTTGAGGGCATCGGCCGGGTTAGGCTACAGAACTGCCAATGTTATTGCTGAGAACAATACAATGCTGGCGAGTTCAAGGAGTTTATATATCACTGAGGATCCGAAACAGGAGAAGGCATTCAATGCTGGTATAAGCATCACCCAATATGTAGATATTCTTGGCAGGGAGCTGCGGCTTAGTGCTGAGGTTTACCATACCAGTTTCATAAACCAGGTTATTCTTGATTTCGACAGAGATCCGCAGGCCATTTATGTTTATAACCTGAACGGGAAATCGTATTCGAATGCTTACCAGGTTGAAGCTGGCTATGAGCTGATCGAGAGACTGGATGTAACACTTGCTTTCAGGTACAATGATGTGAAGATGACCACCAATGATAAATTGCAGGACAAAGCCCTGCTTCATCGTTATAAAGGCTTGATCACACTTTCATATGCTACAAATCTTAACAAGTGGCAATTTGACTTTACGACCCAGTTCAATGGTACCAGCAGGATCCCCGGAACGGAAAGCAACCCCCCGGAGTATCAGCGAAGCAATTCTTCTCCTGCGTACACGAACATCAATGCTCAGGTTACAAAGTACTTCAAGAAATGGAGTATATACCTTGGGGGAGAGAACCTCACAAACTATAAGCAAAAAGATCCGATCCTTGCGGCCGATCAGCCGTTTGGTAAATATTTCGATTCATCAATGATCTGGGGGCCGGTATCGGGAGTGAACATTTATGCGGGCTTACGGTTTACCCTGTAGAGTGCATAAGGCGTAAGGAAAAAGGAAAAAGGAAAAAGTTAATTAAATCCTATGTCAGTTGTGCAATTGGCAGGATCAAATAAAAACAATTATGAAAAATTCAATTAAACTGCTTTTCCTGATGCTTCTGGCCATTGGAATTACAGGCAACATGCAAGCCCAGGAAGAAGAACCGAAAGAAAAAGAGATCAAGATCCAGACCTCTGCCATTTGTGGAATGTGTGAAGAACGCATTGAATCCAATATGGCATATGAAAAAGGAGTTAAATCGGTAGTGTTGGATGATGAAACCAAGATCGTAACGATCATGTACAAAACAGACAAGACCGACCCGGACAAACTCAGGAAAGCCATCTCTAAACTGGGATATGATGCGGATGACGTGGAGGCCGACCCTAAAGCATATGCCAAGCTTCCTCCGTGCTGCAAGAAGGACGTGGCTCCACATTAATAAAATAAGTACCGGGAGAAATGGGACATCATCACCATCATACGGATGACGGCAGCAACAGGAGTTTGCTGTTTGTTACCGCATTGAATGTTTTCATCACAGTGGTTGAGATCATTGGCGGCCTCATGGCCAATAGCCTGGCCCTGCTTTCGGATGCCCTTCACAACCTCAGTGATACCATTGCCATATTGCTTGCATACATTGCCGGCAAGGTTAGCCGGAGGGATTCCAATGAAAAGAAAACTTTCGGATACAAAAGGATAGAGATCCTTGCAGCCTTTTTCAATGCACTTGTATTGATAGGGATCTCGATATTCCTGGTATATGAGGGTATAAGCAGGTTTTATAATCCCGAGCCGATCAAAGGCCTGTTGATGATGGTGGTTGCATCTGCCGGCTTAGTATTTAACCTGATCGCAGTTTTAATCCTTAAGAAACACTCGGGTTCAAGCCTGAACATTCGTTCAGCCTACTTACATCTGATGGGAGATACACTTTCGTCATTTGCAGTTATAATTGGTGGTGTCCTGATCTATTTCTTTGATGTTTATTGGGTGGATCCCGTTATTACGATCCTGATCAGTATATACATCATTAAGGAAACCTGGGATGTGTTCCGTCAATCGGCCAACATATTGATGCAGGCCACCCCTCCCGGTATGGATCTTAAGAAGATCATACAGGACCTGGAGCAAATAGAAGGTATTGCCAATATACACCATGTACACATATGGGGACTGAGTGACCAGGAGTTTCATTTCGAATGCCATGCCGACCTTAAAAAAGACCTGAGTGTTAGTGAAACATCAGGCATGAGGGAAGAGATGGAGCAGATACTGGGAGAGAAATACCATATCGGACATCTTACAGTTCAATTTGAATTCAATGTTTTTGACAATAAAAATATCATTAACTGAAGTTTGTTGAACTGATTATTTCAAAATAATTACCTTTGTTCGCAAATTAACGAACAAACATGAAAGATCAGGAAATTATCACAGAAGAGCAAAAGAAGATCGCGCGTTTTGCCAAAGCAATGGGGCATCCCGTAAGGGTTTACGTTCTTGAAATATTATCAAAGCAATCGTGTTGCTACAGCGGGGACCTGTCTGAGATCCTTCCAATCGCAAAATCAACTCTTTCCCAGCATCTGAAGGAGTTAAAATCAGCAGGCCTCATACAGGGAGAAACCGAACCTCCAAAGATCAGATATTGTCTTAATCAGCAAAATTGGGACCTTGCCAAAAAGAATTTCGAGAATTTATTTGGAGAATAATTGTTTTTTTAATAATCTTTGTTCGTATTTTTACGAACTACGAAATATACTAATAATTATGGCAATAAATATTAAAGTCCTGGGCACAGGATGCCCCAAATGCAACAGCCTTGAAAAGCTCACCCGTAAAGCAGTAAAGGAATCCGGGATAGATGCCGAAATCGAGAAAGTAGAAGACATCATGAAGATTATGGAATACGGCATAATGAAAACTCCTGCCCTGGTGATCAATGGAGAAGTTAAAATAAGTGGACGGCTGCCATCTGAAAAAGAATTAAAAGAATTTCTAACTCTATAATCATACTATGAAAAAACTAATTGTTTTCACAACATCCTGTCTTTTTCTTCTGTTTGCAGTACTTACTTCCTGCAACAGCCAGACAAGCCAATCAGAGACCAAACAATCTGTTCAACCTGAACAGCAAGAGAGCACAACCGTGACAGTATATTATTTTCATGGCGACCGCAGATGTGCCACCTGCAAGGCAGTGGGCAGCGTCAGTAAACAAACAGTTGCAGAAGCTTTCGGCGACAATTCGAATGTAATCTTCAAAGATCTTAATATTGAAGAGGTAGAAAATATTGAACTCAAAGACAAATTTGAATTGAGTGGCTCTGGCTTGTTTGTTTATGATGGGGAGAATAAAGAAGACCTCACTGTCATTGCTTTCCAGAAGGCTGTTAACAGCCCCGGAGAGCTAACTGAAAAGATCGTTAATACGGTCAGGGAAATGTTATAGCATTTATACTAATAACAAGTCCAAAGCGGTAACATTATGGAATATCTTCAGCAATTGCTTGATCAGTCGCAATGGCCATTGCTATCGGCCTTTATCCTGGGGCTGATGATGGCCATCAGTCCTTGTCCGCTGGCAACAAATATCACTGCCATTGCCTATATCGGCAAAGACCTGGAAAATCGCAGGAAGGTATTTTATAACGGCCTGATATACACTCTCGGAAGGATTGTATCATATTCCACGCTTGGAGTCGCTATTTATTACGGGGCAAGTGGATATAAGATCTCCGATATTTTTCAAGGTTATGGGGAGCGTTTGCTCGGGCCTGTATTGCTTATCGTTGGTATTTTAATGCTCAACCTGATCCCGTGGGGATGGCTGAGGATAGCAAAGATCGATTGGCAAAAAAAGCTCAGGATAGATTCAGGTTCTTACCTGGGCATGTTCCTGCTGGGTGTAGTCTTTGCATTGGCATTTTGCCCATACAGCGGAGTGCTGTACTTCGCACTCCTGATTCCATTAACTATTGAGAGCAGCAACTTACTACTGCCCCCGGTATTTGCCATTGCCACAGGGTTTCCCGTGATCATCGTTGCATGGTTGATCGCTTTCACCCTTTCAGGTGTCGGTAATTTTTACAATCGAATCAAAGCTTTTGAAATATGGTTCCGACGGATTGTAGCAGGGCTGTTTATTTTTACCGGGATGTATTTTAT
>JAGLEK010000149.1 GCA_023145125.1 Bacteroidales bacterium
ATTAATTTCTCCGCTGTTGAGATATTCAGCACAAGCCCTGACTTTGTTGTGTTATTGGGTAATAAGGAGGCGGAAAGTAGTGTGTTTATCTATAATTCCGTTGATTACAACATGGAAGAAGAAATTCCATTGCCGGCAGGCTTGATCGGCGGTGGAGTGCAGATATCTTCAAACGTATTTCTTGTCAGCCACGAGAATGGGATCTATCAATATAATCATGAAACTAAGACCGTGACAGCGTGGCTCACGGGTGTCGAAGCGGATGCGATCGCATATGATGACCTCCGGCAGCTTGTGTATTTTTCGGAGGATGAAAAAGTATATGTCTGCAGGTTCAGTGATGCAGTTACAGTGCAGGAGATCACCTTACCGTATGAAGTGCTGAAACTTCATATTCAGTATAACAACTAATGGATCAGGCTAAGATCATAATAACAGACGACGGTTCTCACACATTAAAAGTGGAGGAACTGAGTGAGCATTACCATTCAACATTCGGTGCGGTGTCAGAGTCGAAGCATGTCTTTATCGAAGCAGGGCTGCATAAGGTGCTTGAAGCAAAGCAGAGTGATATTTCAATTTTGGAAGTTGGTTTTGGAACTGCTCTGAACGCTTTACTGACGGTGTTGGAAATGGATGCGCAAGGCCCATCGATCCATTATTATGGCATTGAAGCATACCCCCTGGAGGAAAATCTCTGGCGTAAGCTGAATTATCCGGATATCCTTTCTGATGAAGGTGAAGATGAACTGTTTTATAAGCTGCACCAGTCTGAATGGGGGGAGGCATGTGAGATATCGAAGGGTTTTGTTTTGCATAAAATACATCAGAAGCTTCAGGATTATCAACACCGGGGGAAATTGATAGACCTGGTATATTTCGATGCCTTTGGTCCCGATGTACAGCCCGGGTTGTGGACCCCGGAGATCTTTAATAAAATTGCAGATATTACTTCCCCGGGAGGAATACTGGTCACATATTCATGCAAAGGCAGTGTCAGGCGTGCCCTTAAGGAAGCCGGCTTTGTGGTGGAAAAGATCCCGGGACCGAAGGGGAAACGGGAAATGGCTAGGGGAATTAGGTGTTGAGTGTTGAGTGTTGGGTGTTGGGTTGGTTGAACTGGTTGAATCCACCTTCGCCAAGGCTACGGTGGACAATGTTGGTTGAATTAGGATGTTCTTCGTGGTTCCTTCGTGAAACCCTTTGCGCCCTTTGTGTTTAAAATAAATCTAAAATGACAAATGGCACATGGTAAATGGTAAATGGCACATGACAAATGATAAATTCCTAAATAAATGAGTGTAGCAACATATAGAAAGATTCCGTTTACCACAAAATGCTGTATCCTGTTCGGGGGTTTTGCAAATCAGTTTGGCTGGGCTTTTTTTGGCTTTGGCATGATATTTTTCTGGGGATTTGCAATGAATACGGATTTATCATTCTTGTATGATACCGGAGAAGTAATTACAGTTGAAGGAACTGCCACAAGATCAACCGAAGTAGATGCCTCGGAAGGGAATATCACTGTTATTGAAAACCACTATAAATTTCAGACTGCAGACGGACTTGAATTCGAGGGTATCTCCTATGCAACCGGAGAAAGTGTTCAAAGCGGGCAATCAGTAACAATTGAATACCCGGAGGGGAAACCGCAATATTCAAGGATCAAAGGCATGAGAAGAAAGATCTTCCATGCGGTAGCAATATGGGTGGTCTTATTTCCTTTGGTAGGCTTAATGTTCATGCTTTTCGGCTTAAAAAGATCTATACGCGCTTTAAGGCTGCTTAAATATGGAGAGATGACAAAAGGAAAACTGATTTCAAAAGTTCGTACGAACACAAAAATAAACGGACGGCCTTTATATAAAATGAAATTTCGTTATAAGGACTATATGGGAAATGAATTTGAGCTCACGGAAAAAACCACTACCCCGTATGTGTTACAAGATCAAGGAGAAGAAAGACTGTTATATTCAAGACACAATCCTGCTTATGCTGCTATGCTGGATTCATTGCCTTCCTCGGCATCGATTAACGCACATGGCAGGATTGAACCGTCGTCAATAATAAAAGTGATCTTCCTGATGGTTTTTCCTTTGCTTACGATTGTGGGGCATGGGATTTATGTTGTGAATACGTATGTTGGTTGAATTAGTTGAATTAGTCCGCCACGGCGGATCTTCGCTTCGCTTCGATTGAACTGGTTGAATTAGGGGGTTCTTTGTGGTTCCTTTGTGAAACCCTTTGCGTCCTTTGTGTTTAAAATAAATCTTAAGTGTAAAATTGTTGAAATGACAGAATGTTATTCAGTTCGTGTTAAAGGTAAAGTTCAGGGTGTAGGTTTTCGTTTTTATACACAGAAAACAGCAAAAGAATTGGGTGTTAGGGGTTTTGTGAAGAATATGCCTAATGGTTCTGTATATATTGAAGCAGAGGCAGATCCTGACAGCATGGAAGTATTTATTAATTGGGTTAATAAAGGCCCGGAATGGGCCAGGGTTGATAGCGTTTCTTTACAAAAAAAGCCACAAGAGGGTTTTGTTGATTTTATGATTAAATAACCTTTCAAATATCGAAAATCGAGTATCGAAAATCGAATATCAAATATCGGATATCGGATATCGAATATAACTCAACCCTCAACCCTTATTCCCCAAGCCTCCTCATCACCATCATCTCAATCCTTTCGTAGAGAGATACAGGTTTTAACGATCGCCAGTTGAATGCGTCAAAGCCCCCGCCGAAGGCAATGTAGTAATCCAGGTGGTTACTGACGAATTCCTCAATAATATGGTCCCTGAAATTCAGCGCAACGATCCAGCCATCTTCAACATCATCGAACCATTCAGAATAATAGTCATTATCGCCGGCATAAAAGTTCAGGATATTATCCCCGATCAGGATGAACCTGTTAATGCCTTCTTCTGCCATCCGGTCGATAAGCTGCCGCTTAAGGAAGCTGATGTCGTTATAGAGCACATCATTCCACTCACCAAACAATTCAATTATGCAGAAATGCTTGTCGTAATCAACATATAACACTTTCGAGAACAGGGTTGCCGAGCCGAACTCGTCCCATTGCGGATGTATTACGTAGTTATAAATGGCATGCGTGAACTCGAACTCACTGTACTCCCTACCATAAAAAGGAGAACGTTCATCCTCACTTGCGAGGTAAAGATGACGCCAGTTGTAGTATGGTTCGATTGCGTGCATGCTTAAATGGCTATATGGTTGAATTGCTTAAAGCGCAAACTTCAATCCCGGAACGGTCTTTAATTCCGTATAAAGCTTCTCCAGTATCTCATGGGTTGCAATATCAACACTGACAGTGTAGCTCAGATATTTCCCCCCCGAGCTGGGTTTTGTTCTCCAGTCAGAATAGGGCACCTTGAACTTTTTAAAAACTTTCTCAAGGTTCTTGATGCTTTTCTCTTTTTCTATTGCGGCTTCAATAATAGCTTTCAAGTCAAATTTGACCGGGTAATTTACT
>JAGLEK010000015.1 GCA_023145125.1 Bacteroidales bacterium
GCTTATGTCCCTGGACTATAAAGCGGTAAGTATCAGCAATAATTTTGATGAGTTCAATGCCAAGTTGTATATTTCTGATGTCAGCCACCTGATGGATAATAAGCAGCGTCCGTTCTCCGATACCGTAGTTGCTGTTTCTGATATACAGGCCCGCAATTACGGTTTTCACGTGGATGGCAGCTTCAGCTTCGGGGAAAATATTTTCATCTTTGGAACAGATTATGAGCATATCCTCAAGGATGGCGATCGTGTAAAGACCAAAATATTAGAACCAACCATGCCGGTGATGGCGGAAAAGCTATGGAATGATGCCCAGATACAAAATAATGGACTGTTTATCTTATATCGAAGGACATTTGGTGAATTCGTAATGGATGCCGCTGCCCGCATCGACTATAACAGGGCTAATTCAGGGGAGATGAAGCTGGTAAAAATGGGCAACGTGGTGTATGAGGATACAGAGGTTAAATCAGATTATACTAACATCAGCGCCAGCGTAGGTGGCCAATACCACATCAGTGATAAGTTTTCACTTAATCTGTCGCTGGGGCGCGGTGTCCGCAGTCCGGATATGAATGAGCGCTACATCATGTTCCTTCCCATTGGTTACGATAACTATGACTACCTCGGCAACCCAAAGCTGAAGCCGGAAGCCAACAACGAAGTTGATCTGTCGGCAAAGCTGGCTTTCCCTGGTGCGGGTACGATAGAAGGAGGCATCTTTTTCTCTTATGTGACTGATTATATCACAGCCGAACTGCTGCCCGAGTCGGTGGCCAAGCCACAAACAACAGGGGTATACGGGGTGAAACGATTCTACAATGAAGATTATGTATTCCTTCGTGGCTTTGAGCTTACTTATCAGTCGCCCGTATCAAAAAAATGGGGTGTCAGGGCGAGGGCTGCCTGCACAAGGGGCGTCAACCCGGAAGCCACGAAGTACATTATTGAGAATGGAGAGGTGACAGGAAAGGAAACTGTTAATAACGATCCTTTGCCTGAGATTCCTCCCCTGGAAGGCGCTGTGGATGTGTTTTATAAGTTCTTCGATGGCCGCCTGGTTCCGAATGTCAATGTGAGGATGGTAGCAGCACAAAATGATATCTCCGCTGCCTATATGGAAGAGGAATCGCCCGGCTTTATCCTGCTGAACTTCAATTTTGCTTATAAGTTCAATACATACCTGAAAGTTACAGGCGGCGTTTCAAATATCCTGGATAAAGCTTACTATGAACACCTTAACAGAAGGATCATTGGCGGAAAAGGAAATTTGTATGAACCCGGCAGGGTGTTTTACATGAGTGTTTATTTTAATATTTAGAAAGATGAAGAAGATCTTATACATAATCCCCATGGTAATTATCCTCTTCTCATGCGAAAAGACAAAGGAAAAACAGGTTTCCTATATCATCACAAAATCGATCTCCGGCTTTGATGTAAACTACCGCATAGCGGATGGTACCCTCATCAGTGAAAAGATAGACGCCGCAAGCGCCGAAGACCGGTGGAGCTATTCCTATACAGCTGAGGAAGGCGATATAGTGTTCGTCTCAGCTATCTACAAGGACATTGCCTCAGCAATTGATGTACAGATACTAATAGATGGCAAGGTTTATAAGCAGGGCTCCAGCAAGCAGGACACGGTGAGGTTTGTGACGGTTTCGGGAACTGTGCCGTTTGAGTGAATAGGGAATAAGGCAAAAGGGAAATGTAAAAAGGGAAATGTAAAATGTAAACAGCACCCTCCCCGTGCCCTTTGAGTTTCGGAGGATAATGCCAGGAATATTGGCCCTGTAAGGGCCTGACGTCGATAGGAGATATGATATTAAAAAACCGGGCGCCCTGTAGGGG
>JAGLEK010000150.1 GCA_023145125.1 Bacteroidales bacterium
CCTCTTCTCAAACTCATTAAAAAGAAAAGCAACACACTCCTCTTTTCTGCCAAGATATTCCGGCGGGGAAACACCTATATGCCCGTACATACCATTTAAGACCATCCTGGCTGTAATAGTGGCGGTATATCCTGTGGTCCTGGCCATGGAATGGATGCCGCTTTCCGGATCATATTCATCATACAGGTCGTAGCTTATGGTTATGGGTTTACCATCTTTCACACCACTGACTATCACCCTCATTACAGTGATATCTACTTCCCCTTCATCAAGCTTCCACTGGTCGAATAGCAATTTGGATGTGAGGTCAAGCGGCCTGATATAATTATCACCGAGCCGTTCTTTTTCCTGGCTGAAGAATCCAGCGTCGCGAAGTATCTCCATGAGCCTTGCATGGCCGGGATATCGAAGGGTTTTCTCCTCCATGTCGGGAGCATCAATGGTCCTTATCAGGCTACGCAGGCCATCACTGATAAAAGCCTCCAGCGTGCCGATCCCTTCAAACTCAAGCAGTTCTTTTTCACATAATGGAGTAAGTATTACTTCTTCTCCATTGCGTACTACCCTGGCCGGACGCGTATATTCCTCAATGACATCTGCAGGGGAGAAGACAGCTTTGTATTCCCAGGGCTGCTGTCTGATCTTTGGCAGTCCGCCCACCATGATCTTAACCTTTTGAGTTTTATCCATCTGTTCTGATGCATAGGCCGTGAGGATATTGCTCATGCCCGGTGCCACCCCGATATCAGATATTACCACTACGCCTTTCTCTTTGGCAAGGCCATCGAGCAGGAAAAGGTCCTCAGGAAAAAATGCAATATCGACAACGTTTTTCCCGCTGTCGATGACTGTTTCCAGGGTCTTGAATCCCATATGGCCGGGTACGGCATTGATGACAAGGTCGAATTCACTTACCAGATTCCTGATAACTTCCTCTTTCGACAGGTCGCACTCAATTCCGGTGATCGGGAAACTGCCAATGGCCTTATCCAGGTTATTTCTGTTGATATCTGCAAGGCTTATCTCGAATTCATGCGCCAGGTCCCTGGCCATGGGGCCGCCAACCAGGCCGCCTCCAAGAACGATGATTTTCCTTTTTTTCATTTATTTCTCAGTTTATTGATCTGGGTGATAAATACACCTAAAATAACAATGACGATACCCAGCACCTTTCTGCCGGTAAAAATCTCATCTAATATGAAATATGAAGCAATGACAGTGGTAACAGGGATGAGGTTGCTATATACATTGGCCCTGCTTACCCCAATATGCTTAATGGTAGTTGCAAACAGGACATATGCCAAGGAAGAAGCAATTATCGCTAGGGAGAACAAAGCAATAAGCAGCCGGCTGTCCGGCACGACGGCAATGAATTCCCCGAAATCCAGTATTAAGAACAAGGGCAGGAAAAAAATAACTCCGAGGAGGTTCTGCCAGGCGATAATATTTACCGGCGTATAGTGTTTCGTAAGGCGTTTTAAAAGTATGGAATATATCACGGCAGATATCACTGCCAGAAGAAGCAGTATGACACCAAGGGGATCCGTGGCAAAGCTGAAGTCAGGCTTGATCAGCATCACAAGGATCCCGGTAAATGAGATCATGATGCCGGCAATGTTTAGCCGGGAAACCTTCTCCCTGATCATGAACCAGGCAGCAAAGGGTGTGAAAAGCGGGATAGTGGCGATCACCACGGCGCTGATAGAGGGTGTCGAGTATTTCAGGCCATAATTCTCCCCCAGGAAATAAAAGAAAGGATTGAATACGGCCGACAGCAGGAACAAAAGAAAATGCTCCCTGCGGATCCGCTGAAGAAAACCGGATACTGTAAGGATGATGAAAAGAAATGTACTCGAAATTACCAGCCTGAGAAAGATAGTAGTAATAGGCGGATAATAATCAAATACGATGGAAGTCCAGATAAACGACATCCCCCAGAATATCATTGCAAGCAATGCGAAGATGTAAATATATGCCGGGCTTCCTTTTTCGGACTTCATGATACATTATGCTTAGATGCCAACAAAAATATTCTTTTTATAAACAAAACTCAAAACTATTCCACTTTCCAGCCCACCGCCCACCGCCC
>JAGLEK010000151.1 GCA_023145125.1 Bacteroidales bacterium
TACCCAAAGACCAGCATGATACTGGAGCCGAAAGATATTAACAAGGCCAGGGAAGTTGTTAGAGAGGTGTACCTTGATGAAAAGATAGAAAACTACATCACCGACATCGTGTTCTCCTCCAGGTTCCCCGCAGAATACAAGCTGGAACGTTTTGAATCCATGATCAATTTTGGGGCATCACCCCGTGCCAGCATCAACCTTGCCCTCGCAGCCAAAGCATTTGCCTTTATCAAGCGTCGTGGTTATGTGATCCCCGAAGACATCAGGGCCGTGGCACACGATGTGCTGCGCCACAGGATCGGGCTTACATATGAAGCTGAAGCGGAAAATGTCACACCGGAAGATATCATCAGCGAGATACTGAACACTGTTGAAGTGCCATAAACAGGGATACTGTCGTCAATCAATAAACCGAAACCTTACAGGAATTGGAAACAAGTGATATCATAAAGAAAGTAAGGAAGATCGAGATCAAGACCCGTGGCCTGTCGAACCAGATCTTCACCGGGCACTACCACAGCGCCTTCAAGGGACGTGGTATGGCATTCAGTGAAGTACGGGAATACCAGTACGGGGATGATATCCGTAATATCGACTGGAATGTCACTGCCCGCTTCAACCATCCATACATTAAGATATTCGAAGAAGAAAGGGAACTCACCGTGATGCTGCTTATCGATGTCAGCGGATCCAATGAGTATGGCAGCAGGATACAATTAAAAGAAGACCGGATGACTGAGATCGCCGCCGTGCTGGCATTTTCTGCGATCAACAATAATGACAAGGTGGGCGTGATCTTCTTCAGTGATAGGGTAGAGAAATTCATCCCCCCGAAAAAAGGGAGGAGCCATATTCTGAGGATCATCAGGGAGCTGATCGATTTCAGGCCGGAAAGCCAGAAGACCGACCTGGCAGAGGCACTCAGATACCTGACCAATGCCCTCAAAAAGCGCTGCACAGCTTTTATCATCTCTGATTTCCTGGATACCGGATTTGATGAGGCCCTGCGTATCGCCGGCAACAAGCATGATGTGGTAGCCCTTAGGATATATGACGAAAGCGAGACCAGGCTACCTAACATCGGGCTGGTAAAAGTATTCAATAAAGAAACAGGCAAACACTCCTGGGTCGACACATCATCCGCCCAGGCGCGAAGCAACTACAATGAATGGTGGCGCATGCATGAGAAATATCTGAATGAGTTGTTCAAACGCAGCGGAATCGATAATGTCAGCGTCAG
>JAGLEK010000152.1 GCA_023145125.1 Bacteroidales bacterium
TGAAACCCTTGGGGTCCTTCGTGTTAAAAAAAAGACAAATGTAAAAGGTAAAATGGACAATCATACATCTTCAATACATCCAATATCCAACATCCGCAATCTTAAATCCTATCAAAAATCGACAACCGACAATCGACAATCGACTAATCTACTCCGCTTTCTCAAGCTCCACCGTAAAATGCCTCATAATAGGTGCTTCATTCATTATACGCAGTCCTTCGGTGATCTTATCACGTCTGTCGTACACATTTTTCAGGGCAGCGGCCACATATGCTATGTGATTATTTGTATAAGTGCGGCGTGGAATGGCCAGGCGCAATAATTCCATTTTTGGGAAGCGGTTTTCGCGTGTGATGGGGTCACGGTCGGCAAGTAAGGTACCTATCTCAACACCCCTCACCCCTGCTTCAATATACAGTTCCACAGCAAGTGTCTGAGCAATATATTGTTCCTTCGGGACCTGGGGTAAAAAGCGTATAGCATCCACAAATATCGCATGTCCGCCAAAAGGAAATTGCACCGGGACGCCATACTCCAGCAGTAGCTGGCCCAGGTATGCCACCTGCCCGACACGGCTTTCCAGGTATGCAAACTCGGTACCTTCATACAGCCCCTGGGCAAGTGCATTCATATCCCTGCCTGACATGCCCCCGTATGTAATATACCCTTCAAACAGGATATTATATACAGATGCCTTTTTGAACAGGTCTTCACTTCTGAATCCGATAAATCCTCCCATATTTACTATAGCATCTTTCTTGCTGCTCATGGTCATGGCGTCGGCATGGCTGAATATCTCCTTTACGATCTCACGTATGCTTTTATCCTCGTAACCTTCCTCACGGATCTTGATGAAATAAGCATTCTCGGCAAACCTGGCAGAATCAAACAACAATGGGATATTATGATCTTTAGCCAGCTTGCTGACAGCCTTGATATTCTCCATGGATACCGGCTGGCCGCCGGAAGAATTACAGGTTATGGTAAGAATAATAAACGGGATCTTGTCCCTGGGTGTATCTTTCAACACCGTTTTCAGCTTTTGGAGATCAACGTTTCCTTTGAAGGGGTGATCCTTGGTGGTTTCAAAGGCATCATTAATAGTACAATCAACAGCCGTAGCTTTCCTGAATTCAATATGTCCCTTGGTAGTATCAAAGTGGGCATTCCCGGGAATCACATCACCTTCCTTCACAAGTACTGAAAACAGCACGTTCTCGGCTGCACGGCCCTGGTGAGTAGGTAAAAAATATTCAAATCCCAGGAGATCCCTGATAGCCTCTTTCAGCTTGAAGTAGGAGGATGCCCCGGCATAGCTTTCATCGCCCAGCATCATGGCTGACCATTGCCGGTCGCTCATTGCTCCGGTACCGGAATCGGTAAGCAAATCGACAAAAACCTGCTCGCTTTTCAGGTTGAATAAGTTATACCTGGCGTCTTTAATCCATGTTTTACGTTCAGTTTCGGTGCTTTTCCGGATGGGTTCAACCATCTTTATCTTATATGACTCAGCATACGGTAACTTCATAATACAATGATTTTATAAAATTCAAAAAAAATTGTGGTCAGAGAGTATTATGCAATAATGTAGCAGTCGCGTTCCTTGATATTCAGGTAGCGATTAAAAGATAGGATATTTAGATAGCTGACCAAGTCAGGTGTAAATTGCTGATTCTGCTTCAAATATACATAAATTTTTAATTTTTAGTTTTAAATTTTGAATTAATCCTTAAATCTACCCATCACCCGGCACTCGGCACTCATCACTCGTCACCCTGCACCCTGCACCCTCATAACCATAAAAATCGTATTTTCACGACATAAATCATTGCCATGAAAAATACAGCTTTTCTTCTCCTGCTTTCCCTTACCATTGGGGTACAGGCTCAATTTAAAGACAATTTTAAGAATAAAACCCTGCGAATAGACTATATCCATTCAGGAAGCGCAGACGTAGAGTACTATGAGTTTGATACGCTCAATGCTGAAAAATACTGGGGTGGTTCAAAAACCAATCTTATCGATAAATTTGATTACGGAAACTATAAGTTTGAAGTTTATGACGCTGAAGACAATGAGTTGCTTTATTCCAGGGGATATTCGTCCCTGTTCAGGGAATACCAGGCAACACCGGAAGGGAAAACCAATATTAAAGCCTTTGACGAAACTGTCGTTTTTCCCTACCCAAAACATGCCGTGAATATTGTCTTTTACAGCCGGAACAAAGACATGGGCTGGGACAAGGAATATATTATTCCCATCAACCCCAAGACAAGGGACATAAAGAAAAACAAGCAAAAGAAATTTAAAAAGTCGAAGATCCATTACTCCGGCAACCCCAATACAAAACTTGATATTGTGATCATTGCCGAAGGATATACTGCTGAGGAAATGGATAAGTTCATGCAGGATTGTGAACGCTTCAAGGGATATATCCTCGAAGCGGAACCCTACATACAAAATAAGGACAAGATCAACATATGGGCTGTTAAGGCCATTTCGGAGGAAAGCGGAACTGATCTTCCCGGCGAAGAGATATGGAAAAATACTGCTGTTGGCACGAATTTCTATACTTTCGGGTCGGAGCGCTATCTGACTACCGAAGATATGAAGAGTGTTCGTGATGTGGCAGCCAATGCTCCTTACGACCAGATCTTCATTCTTGTAAACCATGAAAAATATGGCGGTGGCGGAATCTATAATTATTACAGCCTCGGCACCAGCGACAACCCCGCCGGAGACTTCCTTTTCCAACATGAATTCGGACATGCATTTGCCGGCCTTGGCGATGAATACTACTCATC
>JAGLEK010000153.1 GCA_023145125.1 Bacteroidales bacterium
ACCGTCAACCGTCAACCGTTATCATAGCTTCCATCGCCTTCTGCAATTCCACCGGCTTTTGTGTGCCAATCAGCGTTTTCTTTCCGCTTTTCAGGTAAAGCTGCAAGCCCATATTTCCTGATACATTATAGGCAATGCCTCGTTTTCCGCCCCTGACGCGTATGCCCCAGCCTCCATATTCGGAGATTGGTTTGTATTTCCTTACTTCAAAGGTATTGATCTCATCGGGCCGGATATGCTTTTCCTTGCGATGGAAAGGGGAGAACCTGAAATATATGCCATCATTCCTGACCCTTGTAACCAGCTTCAGTTTTAAAAGCAGTAAGATAAGGGCTAAAGGGATAACACTCAAAAGTATCATGGTGAGGTCTGATCCGGCCTTATCAGTTTCCTGTTCCGCTGTAATTGATGAAAACACGGCATATCCCCATCCGCCTACGGTAAAAAGTACAATCAGAAGTATCCAGACCTGCCGGAATCTTTGTGTTTCATTAAAATATGCTCTTGCCATGATCAGATGCTTTTGTTAAGATTTGAAAAGTCGCGTCCTGTAGGCTGCTGAAATACCTTCAGGTCAAATTCCTGGACAACGGCAAGGATATGATCGAATATATCTGCCTGGTTGTCTTCATATATATCCCACTCCTGGTCCTTCGAGAAGACATACACCTCAATGGGAAGTCCATCACCTGTAGGCTGAAGCTGCCTCACAAGGAATGTCATATCATTATGCACTTTGGGGTTGTTTCTGAGATAGCCTTTCAGGTAAGCCCTGAAGATGCCAATATTGGTCTGCCTTCTGCCATTTACAAGGATGTCATTATCAATATTCTTTTTGTCATTATAATTTGTAAGCTGCTTTTCAGTTTCTTCGACATATTCAGAAACATATTCGAACTTTTGAAAACGCTCAAGCATTTCAGGTGTGCAGAATTTTATGCTGTTCATATCAATGTTGATGGAGCGCTTGATCCTTCTTCCGCCGCTTTCTTCCATACCCCGCCAGTTCTTGAAGTAGTCGGTGATAAGGGTATATGTTGGGATCGTAGTAATTGTCTTGTTCCAGTTCTGTACCTTCACCGTGGTTAGTGAAATATCTGTTACTGTGCCGTTAGCACCATATTTAGGCATTTCAATCCAGTCGCCAATGCGCACCATGTTGTTGGCAGAAAGCTGTATCCCGCCAACAAAACCAAGAATAGGATCTTTGAATATCAGCATCAGCACCGCTGAAAAGGCCCCAAAGCCTGCAAGCCACCCCAGGTTCCTGTCACCGAGCAGCACAGTGATAATGACCACAAAAGCAATAGTATATGCAATGATCTTGGCAACCTGTATATACCCTTTTATCGGCTTTCCCCTGGATACTTCATACGATTGGTATATCTCATTTAAAGCGTTGAGTATTGCAGTTACCACCTGCAGCAAGATGATCACCATATATATGGCCGTGATGATCTGGATGATCCTGTTCAGGAAATCAAAATCGGAAAGGGCGTGGGAGGTAAGGAAGTTGATGACTATGGCAGGGGCGAGGTATGCAAGCCTGATGAAAACCCGTTTCTCAGCCAGGATATCATCCCATTTTGTTTTCGAGCGTGCAACGATAATGTGCACTGTTTTAATAATGAAATACCTTGCTATGTAAAAGGATAAGATGGCGAGGATGATAATGATGATCACCCAGAAGAATTCTCTCAGGATCACTGCATACTCCTGACTGAGGCCCAGGCCTGTAAGCCAGTTTACCAGGATGGTGTTGAAACGTTCGATCATATCAGGATGCTTTTAAAACCAAAATTAGCATCTTTTATGATAACTTTTGAAAAAAGCATATTAATACTGGAAAAGGTTTCAATATACAATATACAATATTCAATATGCTGCCTTTTT
>JAGLEK010000154.1 GCA_023145125.1 Bacteroidales bacterium
TATGAACGGCTTAACTCCCCACTACAATAATTCCAGCCTGCTTGCATCCTGCCTGATAAAAATGAAAAGCAAGATGGTAAAGGCCCACAGTGAAGATCCCCCGTAGCTGATGAAGGGAAGGGGAATACCAATTACGGGCAATAAACCGATGGTCATGCCAATGTTAACCATAAAGTGAAAGAAAATTATGGATGCTACACCATAGCCATAAATTCTGCTGAAATTTGAACGCTGACGTTCCGCCAGCATGATAATTCGCAGTAGAAGGGTAATAAACAGGGCTATAACGACAAGAGAGCCAAGGTAGCCCCATTCTTCGCCGATTGTGCAGAATATGAAATCAGTATCCTGTTCAGGGACAAAGTCATATTTTGTCTGGGTACCATTTAAAAAGCCTTTGCCGGCAATACCCCCGGAGCCAATGGCAATCTTTGACTGATGTACATTATATCCGGCACCCCGAAGATCCATCTCTTTGCCCAATAACACATTGATACGCTTTTTATGGTGAGGCTCAAGCACATTTTCAAATGCGTAATCAACAGAAAAAACAAAGGCTGATGCGATTACCAGCATAGAAACCAAAACAATAATATTTTTCTTGCTGCGCTTCATGAAGTAGAGCATAAGCAAAGCTGTAAGAACAAGAAGTGCTATAATAAGCAGCTTGCTTGACAGGAGGGTGACCACGAACAAAAAAGCTAAAAGGAGGCCTATTAGCAGTATGTTGCCGGTTAAGCCCTCACGAAAGAGAACAAGTATAAATGCAGCGTATACCAGGGCCGAACCCGTATCATTCTGTAGAAGCACCAGGCTTGCAGGGAGCAGGATAATAATTGATGCTATGATCTTGGAACGAAAACGGCTCAGGCTGACATTAAAGGTACTGAGGTATTTAGCAATTGCCAGGCAGGTGGCAAATTTGGCAAATTCGGCCGGCTGGATAGCTATGGTGCCGAACTGAAACCATGATTTGGAACCGGCAATTTCGGTGCCGATCAGGAGCACTGCCACCAACGACAATATGCTTAATGAATATATTAAGTAAGAAAAAGTAGTGAAAAAAGTTGCATCGATTAGCATGATAATGAATGCGATGCCAATGGCTGCAAAGATCCAGATCAGCTGTTTGCCATAGCGTTGGGAAAAATCAAAAATATTGCTGTGTTCTTCGTTGTAAACGGCGGAATAAATATTGATCCAACCTATAAAAACAAGCAGCAGGAACAACAATACTGTGATCCAGTCAATATTTTGTAATATACGCTGTCTTTCTCTCATTCTTTGTCGATAAGATTTCCGCTGAGCATCCTCTCCTCCAGATAGGCTCGTTTAGTTTCTCCGAAAAGATACTTTTCAATTAATAAGGTTGCTATTGGCGCCGCCCATGTTGATCCAAAACCGGAATTTTCAACAATTACAGATAAGGCAATCGTGGGATTATCGAAAGGAGCAAATGCAATAAACATTGAATGATCATCACCATGCGGGTTTTCAACCGTGCCAGTTTTTCCGCAAACCAGAACAGAATCGATCCTGTACCACCTGGCAGTGCCATGCTCGCCCTCAAAGACATCAAGCATTGCTTTTCGAATAATGTCAAAATGCTGTGGGTCTATGCTTGTGTATTGCTTCTCTATAAATTCACCATAAGGATTTTCTTCGTTTCCGATGCCTTTTATGATATGGGGGCGGTAGTAATAGCCATTGTTTGCAATTATTGCGGAAAGATTAGCCAGCTGAAGCGGGGTTACAAGGATCTCTCCCTGACCGATGCCGAGAGAACGGACGGTAAGAGCCCTCCAGTGTCCGGGGGAATATATATTATCATAATAGGCTTGTGTCGGGATGTTGCCATTAAGCTCAAACGGGATATCGGTATTGAATTTATGACCAAAGCCAAAGCTGAAAACATGATCACGCCAGTGTCTAAAGCCTATGGAATCATGGCCATATAATGGATTTTTGAGCACTGAGCGAAAGACATTCCAGAAGTAAGAGTTACAGCTTTGCAGAATTGCCTCATTGAGACGGAGAGGCGTTTCATGGAAGTGAGTGCATCTGATCGGCCTGCTGTCAGGCCCGTCGCAATGATATTGGGTTGAAGAAAAGAGTACCGCTTCCTGCATAGCAACAAGAGCATTGACTATTTTGAAGGTAGAGCCCGGAGGATAAGTACCCATAATGGCTCGGTTCATCAGAGGCTTAAGGCTGTTTTCGTTTAAGCGGAAGTAATTATCACTCCTAACGCGCCCGACCAATAAGTTAGGGTCGTAAGAGGGTGCGGTGACCAGGGCAAGTATCTCTCCTGATGATGGCTCAAGAACAACAATGCTTCCGAGCTTATTTTGCATGAGCAACTCACCGTATGCCTGAAGATCAGAATCAATAGAAATATGAAGGTTATTGCCGGCTATTGCTGAGGTGTCATAACGGCCTTCGGCAAAAGACCCCTTTTCGCGATTGAAAACATCCACCATTACAACAGACAATCCCTTTTCGCCACGCAAGCGTGATTCATATGACCTTTCGAGCCCACTTTTTCCAACATAGTCTCCCTGGGTATAATAATCATCCCTTTTCAGATCCCTTTTGTTTACCTCACCGATATAACCAAGCAGGTGGGCTGCAATGGGCTCGGGATACTTTCGCAATGTACGGGCCTGAACATAAAAACCGGGGTATTTATATAGCTTTTCATCAATGAATCCAAAATCTTCCCTGGAGATCTGCTCCAGGAACACCGAAGGCTTGCGAAAAGAGTATTTCCTGGCTTTTGTGAGGCGCCTGTTGAAGTCGTCATGATCAAGATGTAGCAAAGAGCAAAATTCGGTAGTGTCGAAAGCCGTTAGTTGCCGGGGAATCACCATAAGGTCATAAGCAGCCTCATTGTACACCATCAACACTCCATTCCTGTCATAGATGAGCCCCCTGGCCGGGTATTCGGTAATATACCTTAATACGTTGTTCTCGGCAGATAATTTATAATCATTATTCAGCACCTGCAGCATGAAAAGGCGTATGGCATACAAGATGCCTACAAGCAGGAAAATTGCTATAATGACGAACTT
>JAGLEK010000155.1 GCA_023145125.1 Bacteroidales bacterium
CCGGCGACGGCAGGAACTCCGACGATCTTATCAAGTCAATGGTAAACAGCAATTGCCGAATGCAAAAAGGCTCTGTGCTCTGCCTCGATTATGAAGTTGGTTCTGCCCTTAAGAGGGCTGTCAACATTACCCGTGAGGCTGTGATAGAAACCGTAAAAAGCTCAAACCTGCGTGGCAGGGGAGGTGCCGGTTTCCCGGCCGGGTTAAAATGGGAATTTTGCCGCAAGTCGAACGGTGATGTCAGCTACCTCGTCTGCAATGCGGATGAAGGAGAGCCCGGTACTTTTAAAGACAGGGTGCTGCTTACTGAAATGCCGGAGCAATTGTTCGAAGGTATGGCCATTGCAGCGTATGCGATCGATGCAACAGAGGGCTTTCTATACCTCAGGGCAGAGTACAACTATTTGAAAGCGTACCTGGAAGCTGTTTTGCAAAAAATGAGAGATGATAACCTTCTCGGCGATAAGATCCTCGGTTCGGAAGGATTTAACTTTGATATACGCATCCAGATGGGAGGCGGTGCCTACGTCTGCGGTGAAGAGTCTGCACTGATCGAATCAATGGAAGGCAAGCGCGGCGAACCGCGTAACCGTCCTCCGTTTCCGGTACAGGCGGGATATCATAATAAACCAACTGTAGTAAATAATGTAGAAACCCTCAGTACGGTAGTGAAGATCATTCTCCACGGTGCTGACTGGTTCAGGGCGATAGGTACGGAGGAATCAGCGGGTACGAAGGTGCTCAGCGTCTCCGGTGACTGCAAGAGCCCCGGTGTATATGAAGTTGAATACGGAATGACCGTTAATGAAATGCTTGAAATGGTAGGTGCCGACTCCGTACAGGCGGTCCAGGTTGCCGGCCCTTCAGGTGTTTGTATTGGCCCTGACAAATTCGATCAAAAGATTTCGTTCGAGCAGCTCCCGACAGGAGGTGCCATGATCGTGATCGGAAAAGACCGAGACCTGCTTAAAGAAGTAGCCCTTAACTATATGGATTTCTTTATTGAGGAATCATGCAGCTCATGCGCTCCGTGCCGTTCACTGACTGTGATCCTGAAGAATAAGCTCCTTAAGCTTATGAATGGATTCGGCACCATGAATGATATCGATGAATTGTACGACTGGAGCAAGTATATGAAGCAGGCCAATCGTTGCGGCCTGGGACAGACTGCTGCTAACCCGATCATGACCACTATCGATAACTTCCGTCCATTGTACGAAGCTCTCGTCAAAACCGATGATGAATTTGTTTCCGAATTTGATATGGACAAAGCTGTTGAAGCTTCATGTAAATATGTTGACAGGGTACCAAACGTACATTAATCTTATTTAAGAATCTGAAAGACTTAACAATATGAACGAAAAGATCAAAATACACATAGATGGTAAAGAATGCTGGACCACAAACGGGACAAGCATTATTGATGCTGCTAAGGAAAATGGCATCTTTATACCTTCTCTTTGTCATGTTGATGGTATTAAGCCTGCCGGCTCCTGCCGCATTTGCAATGTTCAGGTGAACGGGCGCAACATGACCGCTTGCAGCACACCGGCTGTGGACGGAATGCACATAGAAAGCAATATTCCCGAGCTCGAGGAAATGAGAAAAGCCATAATAGAAATCATGTTTGTGGCCGGTAATCATTTCTGTCCTGCTTGCGAGAAGAGCGGGAACTGTGAACTACAGGCCTTAGGCTATCGCTACCAGATGATGGTGCCGCGTTTTCCGTATGAATTCCCTGAAAAGGGTGTGAATGCCGACAGCAAATACATCTATCACGACAGGAACCGCTGCATCATGTGCAAGCGTTGTGTGCGTGGTGTTATGAAAGATGGTAAACACGTCTTTGCATTCAACAGCAGGGGTGGTGAAAACCTCCACATTGAGCTCGACACCGAACTGGCTTCACAGCTTACTGAAGCTGAAGCACTGGCAGCGATGGATATCTGCCCTGTTGGCGCGATACTCAAGAAAGAGCGTGGTTATTATCAACCTATCGGCGAGCGTAAATACGACAAAGAGCCTATCGGTAGTGAAATTGAAAACAAATAATAAAAAGGAGACCAGATAATGAGCAAACCAGTAGTAGCAACAACATCTCTGGCCGGCTGTTTCGGATGCCATATGTCACTTCTTGACATTGACGAAAGGATCCTGGAACTGATCGAGCTGGTTGAATTTAATAAATCTCCGATCGATGATATCAAAACTTTCACAAAGCACTGCGACATTGGCCTGATCGAAGGCGGATGCTGTAACAGTGAGAATATACATGTTTTGAAGGATTTCCGGAAGAATTGCACGATACTCGTTTCACTGGGTGAATGCGCCATTATGGGCGGCTTACCAGCACTCAGGAACGGAATTCCGGTAGAGGAATGTATCCGTGAAGCATATCTCGACGGGCCAACCGTTGGATTGAACAAGGAGCAGATACTGCCGAATGATGATGAATTACCAATGATACTTGATAAAGTATATCCCTGCCACGAGATCGTTAAGATCGATTATTACCTGCCGGGATGTGCGCCAAGGGCGGATCTCATCTGGAATGCGCTTATCGCGCTAGTAACAGGTGATGAGTTGAAATTACCTTATGAAGTTGTAAAATTTGATTAAAAGGAGATCGTAAAATGTCACAGAAAATAACCATAGAACCGGTAACCAGAGTGGAAGGACACGGCAAGGTTACCATACACCTGGATGATCAGAACAATGTTTCTCAAACCAGGTTACATATAGTAGAATTCAGGGGTTTTGAACGTTTCGTGCAGGGCAGGCCTTACTGGGAAGCCCCGGTACTCGTACAGCGCCTTTGCGGTATTTGTCCTGTCAGCCATCACCTCGCTGCCGCGAAAGCTCTTGATGTGGTCGTTGGCGCAGGCACCGGCGACGGGCTTACACCTACTGGTGAAAAAATGCGTCGCCTGATGCACTACGGGCAAATATTCCAGTCACATGCCCTTCATTTTTTCCACCTGGTATCACCAGATCTGCTCTTCGGCATCGACGGTGATCCGGCAATCAGGAATGTGATCGGCGTGGCACTGATGCATAAAGACCTTGCCGTACAGGGCGTGATGATGCGTAAGTACGGACAGGAGATCATACGTGCCACTGCCGGTAAGAAGATCCATGGAACAGGTGCGATCCCGGGCGGTATCAACAGGCATCTCGACCCTGCTGAAAAAGAGTCATTCCTGAATGGCCCCGATCCACTCAACATTGATCATATGATCACGTGGTCACTGGGTGCACTCGATTTCTTCAAAGGCTATTATAAAGAGCATAAAGAGTTTATCGACAACTTTGCACAATTCCCGTCGAACCACCTCAGCATTGTTCGCAAGGATGGTGCACTCGACCTTTATCATGGTGTTCTACGTGCAGTTGATAATGAAGGTAACAGGATCCTTGACGATGTCGATTACCAGGATTATAACGAATACATCGAAGAGGAAGTGCGTTCGTGGAGTTACATGAAGTTCCCATACCTTAAACATCTTGGTAAAGAAAAAGGATGGTACAGGGTTGGGCCTCTGGCACGTTTAAATACATGTGATTTTATTCCCAGTCCGCTTGCTCAAAAGGAGTTTGAAGAATATAAAGCGGTTACCAATGGCAAGCCGAACGGCATGTGTATGCATTTCCATTATGCAAGGCTGATAGAGATCCTGCACGCAGCAGAGATGATGAAAGAATTGCTTAATGATCCTGATCTCCTCACAGGTGAGCTTACCACAAAAGGTGCAAGACAACCGGAAGGTGTAGGTGTTATCGAGGCACCACGTGGTACCTTGTTCCACCATTACAGGGTTAATGAAAAAGATCAGATCACCATGGCAAACCTGATCGTTTCAACCACCAACAATAACGAACCCATGAACCAGTCGGTGAACAGGGTGGCGAAGAGTTGGATGAACGGTCATACCGAGATCACCGAGCCGATGATGAATGCAGTGGAAGTGGCCATCAGGGCCTATGACCCCTGCCTGAGCTGTGCTACACATGCTCTCGGACAAATGCCACTGGAAATATCACTTTATGATGCATCCAATAACCTGATCGATAAAAAAAGAACCTAAGAAAAATTGAAAGTACTGATATACGGATACGGAAATCCGGGCAGACAGGATGATGGCCTCGGAAATGCCTTTGTGAACAGGATCAGGGAATGGGTGGCTGTCGAAGGGCTTCACGACTTTTCCTTCGATAGCAATTATCAGCTCAACATTGAAGATGCTGAAGCCATTGCCGATATGGATCTTGTGATCTTTGCTGATGCGTCAGAAGAAGAGATTGACGACTTCTGCCTCAGCAAGGTCGATGGCACTTCCGGGGTTTCATTTACCACCCATGCAGCTTCACCCGCTTATATTGTCAAACTCTGTGAAGAACTATTCAATAAAAAACCACTTGTTTTGTTATTGCACATTAAAGGTTTCGAATGGGAATTTAAAGAAGGCATAAGCGATAAGGCTGCGGCTAATATGAATGCTTCCCTTATTTATATGAAGAAAAAGCTTCTTCATCCTAAAAAATTCCTAAAACCGGGACTAAAATTTTGTTAACGGCTTATTGATCCACTATGCCATCTTCCCCGATACGGTATCCTAAGTGGTTCTTTCCTGTTTTTACAATATCTTTCCCTTCACAGGCGGAGGTGCCGGCCCAGGTATAGAGATCAGGATGAAAAATATTATACCGTAGAAAAAAACCAGAATATCCCGATGCCGATGGCGATTGCACCGCCGATCAGCCTGACAACCTGGAATATCCTTATATTCCTTGCTGCTGCAGAACGTTGTCCGATAAAGCCGACAGCACTTGCGTAAATGATCATGGCAGCAAGGGTTCCGACTGCAAATCCTAACAGGTATAGAATTGAATCCGAAGTTGAAGGCAGGGCTAATGTAGGCAGCAGTAAAACAAGGTGTGAAACACCTGCAAATCCGTGAAGTGTGCCAACCCCCAGTGCTGCAAGATTATTTTGCCTGATAACTTTTTTATGCGAATGTGAGTGATCAAGTTCAGGGTCATGTTCATGATCATGCGGGTGTGCATGTATATGGACATAGGGCTCCGGCTCATTATGGAAATGCGGATGCTTATGCCTGGGGGTTCGCTTGTAAAATACTTTGATGATAGACCAGACACCAATGCCGATGAGTACCAGGCCTACGATCTGTTCACTATACTGTGATATTGCTTCGATAGGAATGTACTCCCTGAACAGTAGAAACAGTAGTCCGATCAACAGCATCCCGGCCACATGTCCCAGGCCCCAGAATAACCCGACACTCCACGAATGTTTCTTGCTTTCAATAGCAAGCGGAGTAACAGCCGCAAGGTGATCAGGTCCTGTGATCACGTGTAATGCACTTGCAACGATCCCTGTAATGATCTGGATCATATTATTGGTTTTGAGCGGCAAAAATATGCAATATTGTACTATCTTGCGCTTAGAATGAGTCCGGATTACAGATATTTTGTAAAGCTTTCATATAATGGAAATGCCTACCATGGCTGGCAATGGCAGGAGAATGCCATTACGGTACAGCAGGTCCTTGAAGAGGCATTGAGCGCTATTTTTGCCGGCAAAATTGCTGTTACCGGTGCAGGCCGTACCGATACCGGTGTCCATGCAAGGGAATTCTATGCCCATTTTGATCATGAGAAACATTTTGAAGACGCCGAATTGAAGGAAAAGATCTTTAAATTAAACGGCTTTCTTCCCGCTGATATACTTATATCTGATATTATGAGGGTTAAGGATGATGCCCATGCCCGTTTCAGTGCCCTTTCCCGTACTTATGAATATTATATCAGCACGAGAAAAGATCCATTCAATAATGAGCTGGCATGGTTGGTTTACGGGAGCCTCGACATTGATGAGATGAACAAGGGAGCTGCCATACTGCTTGAATACAAAGATTTTACAAGCTTCTCAAAGCTTCATACACAAGTTAATACAAATAATTGCAATGTGATGGAAGCTGCATGGACGAGCACAGATCATCTGCTTGTTTTTAATATCAAGGCCGACCGTTTTCTGCGGAATATGGTGCGTGCCATTGTGGGTACACTGGTAGACATCGGCAAGAAAAAAACTGATATTGAGGATTTGAGAAATATCATTGAAGCAAAAGATCGCTCAGCGGCAGGGCTTTCAGTTCCCGCCCACGGTTTGTTTCTTGCAAATATTGAATATGATAATGGCATATGGATTAAATAAGTTCCCATCATACTGAATATTTAATATATTTATACACGTAAATATTAATCCAATACTTTTCATTATGCCATTTTCTAGTTCACTAAATGATCAGGAAAGATCTGTTTTCAATACCTATATAAAAGAAATAAATTTTCCGCGCGGTGCCCGGATCCTCAGGCAGGGTGATCCCGGAGATGGTTGTTATATCATCGATAAGGGAAAGGTCCGCCTGGAGCTGGATACTACCGAAACCAATTCTGATTCTACCCTTGGATTCCTGGAGGAAGGGATGCTTCTCGGTGAGTTTTCCATACTGGACCAACTGCCGCGTTCATCTAGCGGATATGCAGAAACAGATGTTAGTACACGCTTTATTTCGACACATAACTTTAAGAACCTCTGCCGGGACCATCCTCAGGTAGGAGTGAAGATACTTACGGATTTCAGTCGTGAAATAGTTGGAAAGATCAGGGTCATGAACGAGCGCATGTCGGGCTTTCTGCATACCGACGATGTCGATCCTGATGTGGAAGAAATGATCCGGGATGCCGGCCAGGCCTTCAGGGATTTCATGGATTGGCCTGAAGATAAGGTGGATGCTGTGCTTAAAGAGATCGCGGAAACCATTGCCGGCAGGGCAGAAGCTTTTGCCATTGAAACAGTGGCGGAAACCGGAATGGGCGTGGTGGAGCATAAGATAATGAAGATTCAATTTGCTGCACTTGAAGTGTATAAAGAGATGACAGGCAAGCACACCCGTGGCCTGGATAGTATTGATCCTGAAATTAAGACGCAGGAGATTTCCAGTCCGGTTGGTGTGATATTTGGGCTGATCCCGGTAACAAACCCTGTTTCAACGATTGTTTTTAAGGTGCTTATTTCTTTAAAATCAAGGAATGCCATAATCCTTAGCTGCCATAGAAATGCGATGGGGGTTTGCAATACCGCCGGGGAGATAATACAGGGTATTTTAAAGAAGCATGGGGCACCTGTCAACCTGCTCCAATGGATCAAGGTGCGGGGCAGCAGGAAGAAGACCGCCATGTACATGACCCACCCGGATATTTCCTTAACATTAGCTACCGGTGGCCCCAGCATGGTGAAGGCGGCATATAGTTCAGGAAATCCTGCTATCGGGGTAGGGATGGGTAATGCACCGGTACTGGTTTGCAGTGATGCAGATCCTGACAAGGTTGCTGAAATGGCCATCGGCAGTAAAAGCTTCGATAACGGGATAATTTGTGGATCGGATAATAACCTCGTTGTTGTCAATTCTGTCAGGGAAGCATTTATTGCCGGACTGGAAAGGCATGGTGCCATCATACTCACACCGTCCGAAAAAACCAGGTTTATTGCTGCCACTTTTGATGCTGAATCAAATCATATCAGCAAGGATAAGGTTGGACAGGATGCAATGAAGATCGCTGCCGAAGCGGCCATCGAACGGGATGGTGAATTCCGGCTGATAGTTGTGCCTGAAGATAAAGATCATCTGGAAAGCCAGATGGCCAATGAGAAGCTTGCCCCGATACTTTCCCTGTTCACTGTTGATGATGAAGAGGAGGGAATGGCCTTGTGCAAAAGTATCATTAGCAAAGAAGGAACCGGTCACACTGCCATCATCCACACCCACGATAAAGATCGTATCCAGGCATTCGGCATGTCAATGCCTGCATCACGTATCCTTGTAAATACACCGGGAACACAGGGCTGTATCGGGATCGGAAACGGATTGCTGCCTTCATTTACGCTGGGATGCGGGACCTATGCAGGTTGCTCTACAACAGATAATGTGAGCTATCGTAATTTGCTGAACATTAAAAGAATAGCTTACCCTATCGAGGGTGATGTTTAAGCATAACGGCCTGGCCATTCTTATCAATGGGCAACAATGATCTTTTTTACCTGAATGCCTGCTGAATTTCGTAAGGTACAGAAGTACATGCCCCTGGGATGTCCTGAAAGATCTGCAACAAAGATGCCTTTTTGAGCGATGGAAACATTATCTGAGTGGATCAGGGCTCCCCTGTAATCATATATTATCAGCTCGATGTTATCCGCTTCTTCAAAGGAATATGCGATGTTGAAAAGCCCTGTTGAGGGATTTGGATAAACCTCAAAGAATTCTTCTTTATGGGGCTGAGCAATATTTACGGCCAGGCCAACGGTAAAATCGATTTGTGTGAATTTTCCGAAATCCGGATCAAAATAGAAAAGTATTGTCCCATCGAAGTCTTTAAAAAAGATATACCCGCTTCCCTGACTGTTTGCCCAGAAAGATATGCCATTATCACCGGAATCGTGCAGGATAAAGGTATAACAGCCATTGTCAAGGTAAACCGTATCCTCATAGGTCGTCTCATTTTCAAAGTCATCTCTGGTAAAGACTACATTTCCATCAGCATCCAGTATTTCATAATAATTCTGGTAGGCGACCTTATTGGTTTTAAGTTTAATAATAATCTCGTTAGGATATTCCGGTGTCAGCTCGAATTGCGTTTTCATGGTATTGTTGAATGCGTATTCATCACTGCCACCATTAGGATTGCTGACAGTTACCGTGAAGTTGTTATTTCCATTCTGCCATCCTGTCCAATCGATGGGATCGAGGCTGACGGTTTCTTTTTCAAGGAAAGCAAGCTGACCTTCCCACTGGAATGTTTGCATGATCCCGCTCTGTGGGCCATAGTCTATGCTCAGGCTTGTGAGTGTATCTGAGCCGGTATTCCGGATCACGATCTCAGGCCTGCCGCACATGGGGTTGAACCTTCCGTAAAACTTTCTGATGTTAGGTGTTATCACCTCGTCCACCGCAGCATCCAGGGTGAAGTTGGGAGCAGAATAACTTACAAAATATGATGAAACACTGTATCTCCCGTATTGATCATAATCACAATTATAATCCAGCGTAACGGAATCTGACTGGATAAATGGTGTGATCTCCCGGTTTTGCTCTGTTACCCTGGCACCGGGGCACCAGCCGGCACGGTCGTAGATCCATGTGCCACCCTGTGGGTAGAGCGGGTTATCGGCACACTCATCAATGATTTCCCATTCGTAGCGCGTAATGCTGTCAACGTCGATCCAGTGAGTTTTCTGGCAGAACTCTGCACAATTCGTTGCATTGTCGAATTCATGCCCGGAAGTGGTTACCTTCAAGCTGAACATATCAGCTTCCGGGTCAAGGTATACGGTCTTTGGCAGTACTTTTTCTTCGAAATTGCTGAGAGCCCAGTAACCATGCCACATTTTTTCGATGTTCAGCACATCGCGGGGCGGGATCCCCTCGATCATGTAGAACTTCAGGTCGAGTAATTCCTGGAAATTCCCGGCTGTGAGGTGGACAGTATCATGCAGGAACTGCTTGAAATCAGAAACATCATATACCCAGGTGAAACCCTCACCCAGGCTGAGGCCGTTGCCGTATGGCGTAATGAACCGTCCCAGTTCATATGCGTCAAGAACCTCATAAGGTACATAGTAGGGTGATTCGATCTTGTATATGATGTGATCCGGATCTACAAGCGTGGAGTCTGTGGCCTGTCCACCTTCATCGAAGACAAAATCATTATAGTAATGTGGCCATTTGTCCAGGGTGTCTGTTGCTTGTGTGGGATTATTGAAATCCTCAAATAATACTATCATCACCTGGTTATGTGGAAGTGTATCTACCCTTACAATAGAATCCAACTCCATGGGATCATAGTTGCCACTCTCAAAAATAATTATCGGACGAACATTCATCTGCTCGTAGTTCATCACCCTGTTCTTTCCTTTATAATCCATCCATTCCGGGTAACCATACAGCGGGGCTAATATTGCGTAGCTGCTATTGTCGACGGTTTCGTAGCCACTACTTTCGTTAAATTGGAAATATGCCAGCAGATTATTGAATGCCGGATGCGATGGGTCAAGGTCCTTATTCATCCATTCCTTGATGGTGGCCTGATCCAGGGCAGTATTAAAGATGCGTAGCTCATCGAGCATGCCCTCATAATTGCTTGCACCATTTCCATTGCTCCCGATTTTAAATTTTGTGATGCCGTCAAGGGGTTTGTTCTTCCCGGCACCGGTATGAAACGGAAAGCCATTTAAATAGATCCACATCTGCTGGGTAGTGATGTCTTTAGTGAAAGCCCAGTGATTCCAGCTACCCTTATAAGTATCGGGAGAAACGCCTTTATATATCCTGTCGTAGGCTCCATCAGTGCCGCAATCCCAATATATGTTGCCGTTGCTCCATGGCAGGTGGATGTTCACTACCCTCTTGCCTTCTTCATTGAATGCCTCAAGGGCCGAGTTGTTCACAGGTTGTTTCCAGTTACCATATGCCCAGAAGCTGATCGTGATAGCACTGTCGAGCATGCTGATCCCATCGACAGGAACTTCGATGAAATCCCCCTCGTGGAAATATAGGTTATGGTTGTTATCATGTGAAGATATGGCTGCTTTAAACCCCGATGGTGCGGCATCTAATTCAATCGGCAAGGTGTTTTCATCACCTACATAGCTTACATCTATAACTATATTTGAGCTGCCATCCCACTCAAAGGGAACTGAAAAGGGAATAGCTGTCCATCCTGTATTTCCAAAAACGAAATCCTTTTCAAATACTTTTAAAAGGCCGTCATTGATAAAGCCTCCCGGGTACAATGTGTCCTGATCCGAGGATGCCAGCCTGACAGTAAATTTTCTGAGTACGCTGCCCGTTACAGTAACAGCAAGTTGTATTCCTGTAATATCTCCTTGTGCGAACCCGGCAGCGATAAGTTCATCGGCCCTGTATAAGTATTGCTGCCGGCCATTATCACTATTTTGAGGTTGGTTCAGGGAGCTTACCGTTACAGGCATTCCAATAGCAGCCGATGTAATTGGTGTTGTACTATTGCTGTATTCCAGCCATGCGCGGTATTTCCAAGAAACATTATCCATATACATGAAGGAGTCGGGAGATGCACCCCCTGCAATGAAATTGGGATGATAGAAAAGGTTAGAATCGTAAGTGCCGGTATGATGATACAGGTAATTATGTGTTGTATAATCCCATTCGCCGCAGGCCGGACTCTGGGTCGGATCGCATTTAAGGGTATGGTACATGAGTATTTTAGAGAAGCGGATGGTGTCGGATGGAAACACATAAAAACCTTCCCTGGGGGCATTCCATCCGGGCTTAACAGGTGTGTTAAAGTCTATAGTCTGTACTACAATAGTATCTCCTTCATCAGCAAATGAGAATGCTGCGCAGAATACAAGAAACAAAAAACTGATCTTTTTAATCATATCAATGGTTGTGAAAAAGCGTATTTAAAAAAGTAAAAAGCGCAAACACCCGAATAAACGAGCTTCAGAAAAGTGCCGGTAAGGAAGCCAATGAAGGATCCGATGGCAGCAATGAATGCTTCTTTTGAATCACGGCCACCTGTGGCTTCGCCGATGTAGGCTCCTACAAAAGGGCCCAGTATGATGCCGAAAACTCCGAAAGGCCCAATTAGCACTATTGAAGGAAGGATGAAGATGCCAAAGATGAGTCCGATGGTACTACCCCACACCCCGCGCTTTGTTCCACCGAATTTTTTGGTCCCATAGATAGGTACAATATAATCCAGGGCGGTGACCAGTACCATGATCCCGGCAAGTGTCCATATAGTATCAGAAGACATCCGGGGCGGATCCATAAACTGTAACAGAATAAGAGAGATGAAGGCTACGGCCTGTCCCGGGAGGATAGGCAGGATGCAACCAACAAAGCCTACTACAAGCAGGATGATCCCCAGTACCAATAATATAACATCCATGATAATAATACTTTTATTAGCAACCCGACATAAATTTTTTTATGCAAATATACACAGATGCATGAAAAAATTTATACGAAGGCTCCCTCTGACCTATAAATTTAATTATTTTCAGAGGAAAATATGAATATATGATGATGGAAGGGATATTGGTAGGGATTATTTATTTGATCCGGTGATAATATGCTGGTTCGGGTGTCATATTCCCGGCAGCATGCTGGGAGGTTCATTTACAGATGGTTTAAAGCTCCTTCCATATCATTTCCATGATCATGGTAGCTTTACCCGGGAGAAAGATATCTGTGATATTGGCAGTATAATTCGATTCTTCGATATTAACTTCAAGTATTAAAGCCCCGTTTTCTTTGGCCATATGCGGGATCTGGCTTGCCGGCATCACCTCGCCGGTGGTTCCGACCAAAATAAATACATCAGAATTTCTTGCTGCCTCGATGGATGCCTGGAAAGCATCTGCCGGGATCCCTTCACCGAAAAAGATAAAATCGGGTTTTAAAAGGCCTCCGGTAGCGGGATGCATCGGTGGGATGGCATCCAGGTCAGCATAAGCTGCCGCAAGGGTTTCACCTGTCTTTGTACATATCAGGGTTTTAGAATTGCCATGAAACTCATGCACAAGCGTATTCCCTGCTTCCTGGTGCAGATTGTC